>CAMCWJ010000357.1 GCA_945882475.1 Bifidobacterium breve | reverse complement strand
TCGGACACCATCCCCCTGGCCCCGTTGATGGTCTCCTCGGCGGGCTGGAACAGCGCGATCAGTGTTCCGCTCCAATGCCTTTGGGAGTCGGCCATCAGCTGCGCCGCACCCAGCAGGCACGCCACATGCATGTCGTGCCCGCACGCGTGCGCGACGCCGGCGTTAGTGCTCGTGTACGGCAGGCCGGTGTCCTCGGTAAGCGGCAGGGCGTCCATATCGGCGCGCAGCAGCACACTCGGGCCGTCGCCGTTTCGCAGTACGCCCACCACCCCGGTACCGCCGACACCGCTGATCACCTCGAAGCCGGCCGTCTTCAGCCGGTCGGCGGCCTTGCCCGCCGTGCGGTGCTCCTGGTGGGACAACTCGGGGTGGCTGTGCAGGTCCCTATAGAGGTCCTCCTGCCAACCGCTGACCTCATCGGCGCCCGCGAGGACTGCGGTGACGGCATCGTTCACCGGTAAAGTATGGCAAGCAGCCGTCGACGACCGCTACCGCTGATAACGATCACCGCAGCACGGCCACCAACATCGCGATCGCCACTGCCGCCCGGCCGGTCCAGGCGATGGTGCGGATCCAGTTGGTGGCGACCAGCCGATCAAGGGTCGCCTGATCGAAGTGCGCGTTGAGTCGTCCGTGCAACGGAGCCGAGACGAACACCGTCGTGCCGATCGCAATTGCCTCGACACCTGCTCCCGCCCAGGGCAACCACCAGGGCAGGCCGGCGGGCGGGGCTAAGAGGAAGGCGAGGACGCAGACGCCCTCGATGAGCATCAGCGGCCCGACCACCCACGAGATGCGCGTTTGGTGTTCGGTTTCGAAGCGGGCGAACTGCTCACCGGAGGCGAAACGCATCAGCGGGTAGTGCACAACCTGCATGACCCAGATCACCCCGAACATCCCCACCGAGCCGACTACCTGTGCGACGGCCGCGATTTCGGCTATGCGGGGGTTCACAGCTGGACCTCGGCCACCACCGCGATCAACGCGCCGCCGATACAGCCCTGGACGTTCCCCGTCATGATCCTCATGAGTCCATCCTTAACCAGGTCCAGCCCGCCGGAGCCGACGAGATACCGTTGGCGATGATGATGATCTCCTCGGGGCGCGACGTCTTCCGGCTTCCGGCCACGGTGTTGTTCGTCCTTGGCATCGTGGACCTGTTCCGCGGAATCATGCACACGTTCCTGCTGCGCTGGGCCGGCGTGCACATTGCCGGCTTCGACCCTGTCACCACGCCGCCGGATCAGTTCTTCCTGCTGGGCGCCTTCGGGATCTCGAACTTCCTGACCGGCTTTTTGTACTTGCTGATCAGCCGCAAGGCCCGGGAACTGTCCCCGTACGTGCTGGCCATCATCCCGGCGGCCTACCTGCTCGGCGTGATCGGCATCGGGGTGGCGGGCGTGCAGTCGCAGGCGGCCTTCCCCGGGAAGTACTTCATGATGGTCTACTTCGCGGTGTGCCTGGTGACGGTCGCGGTGTTCCTGGTGCAGCGGCGGGCGGACCGGAAAGCACGCTGACCGGTGACGGGACCGCGGCCTTTCAGTCGCTAAGTCAGCTCACTCCCGGCGCGGCTGTGGGTATCCCGAGCGCGGCGGCCGCCTCGGCTAACCGGCTGTCGTAGGTGACGAGAGCGGCCAGGGTTGCGATGGACGCCGCCACGCTCGCGGTCGCGAGGTGGATCGCGTCGAGCGAGCGCAAATGGGGATCCTGGTAGGCAGCCGCTGTGGTGCGCACAACATCGTCGATCTCGAACAGGTCGAGCCTGGCCAGCACGGCGGGAATCGCTGCCAACCGGTCGCGTTGCCCAGTTCGGATCACGGCTCTCGGTAACTCGACTTCAGCCAAAGTCGATGTGACCCAGGGCATCTCGATGCGTTGATCGAGCCAGTCCGCCAAATCGTCCGAACCAGCCTCAACGCGAACCAGTTTCATCAGGGTGATTTCCTCGCCTGCTTTCACCCACGCGAGGACCATGGCGGTCTCTTGAATGAGCATGCGGACAGGGACTTCGGCCATGCCCTCAAGGTACGACAAAAATGTCTGACATGCCCCTGGCCTGCACAGCGGTCAGACCTTGAGTCCCGTCGGTGCCCCCTATGAGCTGAGCACAACCAGGTACTGCCCGCCGCCGGCTTGGATCCGCGATTCGACGTGAAGGCTTGGCGCCAGGCGGCTTAGGCGGTCCACCAACCACTCGGCTGCCGCGACGGCATCGGCCTCGGTGGGGCATCGACCCATGGCTTCGCTGCCACGCTTGCGAGCCAACCGCTCGGCACTGGTCACGATCGACGCGGGGTCGGCAACAAACAGTTCCCTAGGCCACTCAACGACTGGGGCAACGGCGCCCTTTTTAGTGTTGCATCCCCGGTGCGCAAGCCTCTCGCTACCAAAGATCGATTCGGTGCCTTTGCCTTTGGCTTTTCGCTGAGTGGTCATGCTGTCAATGCTCGGACCGCGGTCATCGTTGACCGACATCTCCGGGTCCACGGCCTCATCGCAGAGCCAGCATCGCCAGCCATCGGCCTGCCCAACATCGTCAAGCCGAGTCATCGTGGCCCTTCTGGTTCAGGGTTTCGCGAGTTCCCACAGATCCCGGCCACAATGAAGTCTAGGAGATCCTCCAGTGCGTCGGCCCGCGTGGAGCCGGGCGGGAGTTTCGCCGCTCCATCAAGGCACAGGCGGGCGAAGCCATGCACGGTGACCCAGGCGTTGAGTTCCGCCCCGGGTCGACGAGTCGCGGCTAACTCGCCGCTGCTCACCAGGTCGTCGAGGGCGCTGCCGAGCAAGGCGTAGGTGCCGGCTTCCTCCTCGGCCGGGTCCCCGGGCGCCAGGGTGATGGCGCCGTCTCGGCCGAACATCACCTCGAATAGTTCGGGATGGGCCAGGGCGAACTGCACGTAGGCCCGACCAGTTGCCTTGAACCGGTTGACGGCCAATTGCGCAGGGCCCTTGCCGGCCCGGGTGGCATTCATGGCGCGCCGCATCCGCTGGGCCAGTTTCTCGAACCCATG
>CAMCWJ010000356.1 GCA_945882475.1 Bifidobacterium breve | reverse complement strand
ACGCCGCCGGTGCCGCCGGCGAAGGCGGTCACCACGTCGGTTCCCCCGCTGATCGAGGACACCTCGACATGGCCACCGACTTCGGCACCGGCCCACTCGAAGAGCTCGCCCGGAAGCGGTGAGCCGGTGCTGCCGAGGGTGTGCAGTCGGCTCAGGTCGTAGTCGGTGCCGGGGTGCAGACCCGCCTTGCGGGAGGCCAGTAGATGGCCCGGGCTGGTGCCGAAATAGCTGACCCGTTCGGCCTCGAGCAAGCCCCAGAGCCGATCGGCGTCGGGATACATCGGGTGCCCGCTGTAGCAGACCACAGTGCCCCCGCACAGCAGGCCGGCGATCCGGAAGTTCCACATCATCCAGCTCAACGCGGTCTGCCAGAAGAAGACGTCCTCGGCGCCGAGGTCGGCGTGCAGGGCCGCAGCTTTCAGGTGCTCCAGCAGCACGCCGCCGTGGCCGTGCACGATGCCCTTGGGTGCGCCGGTGGTGCCGGAGGTGAACAACACCCACAGCGGGTGGTCGAACGCCACCGGCTCGACGATCGGGGCTGCGGGCTCGGCGATAATGTCGCGGTAGCGCGCGCCGTCGATCAGCAGCAGATCCGGCGTGCCGGGCAGCAGTCCAAGCAATTCGGCTGTGTCGGAACGCTTGTCGATCCAGCGGCCGTTCAGCCGATAGCCGTCACAGCTGAACAGCACCTTCGGTTCGAGCTGGCCCAGTCGGGAGGCAGCGCCCTGCGGTGCGTAGTCCTGCCCGCAGCCCGACCACACCCCGCCGACCGACGCCGTCGCCAGGAACGCCACCATGGCCTCGGCGATGTCGGGCAGGTACGCGGCCACCCGGTCGCCGGGCCCCACGCCGAGTCGGCGTAACTCGGCGGCCACCGCTCCGACGCGTCCCGGCAGTTGCGGCCAGTCGATCTGGGTGCGGTCGCCGTCCTCGTCGATGCCGATGATGGCGGGCCCGGTTCGGCCTGCATGCCGCAGCACCTGGTCGACGTAGTTGAGGGTGACGCCGGGAAACCAGCGCGCGCCAGGCATGGCGTCCTCGGCCAGCACGCCGGGGTTGCCGGCCGTCGGGCCGGTGGCGGCCCGGATGTCGAAGAACTCCCACACCGCCCGCCAGAACCGAGCCGGGTCGTCCACTGACCATTGCCACAGGGCGGCGTATTCGGTGGGCACGCCGACGGTCTCGGCGAATCGCTTCCAGCGCGGCACGGACCGGCCGTCGGTCACACGAACTCGACTCCGGACATCTTGATCTGGCCGTCGGCACGCTCGAGTGTCAGCACCACCCGCCAGACCCGTGGCTGCTGCTGGTCCTTCGGCGCCTTGGGGCCCTCGCGGCGCGAGGTGGCCGACACCAGCACCACGGCGGAGTCATCGGTCATCGAATCCACCGCGGCGTCGTTGACGGTCGCCTTGGTGATGATCTTCTCGTCCTGCAGGGCCTTGATGAATTCCTCGGAGGTCTCCTCGAAGTTCGCCCTGAACTTCCCGGTCGAACCGTCGAGGACCCGCTGCACGCTTTCCTCAGCCTTGGCGTAATCCATCGACATCAGGTTGATCACGTCCTGACGTGCCGCGGCGGTGAACTCCGCCGAAAGCCGGCGCTGGTCGGCGACCTTCTGGTGCTGCCACACCATGAAGCCGCTGGCGGCCAGCAGGCACAGTGTCGCCAGAGCGGCCAGCGCGCCGACGATCGGCCGCAGCATTGCCCGCGGGGTGCGCGTCGGTGTGGACGCCGAGGAGTCGCCCGGGGTGTCGGCAGGGGGATCGGTGCGCGAGTCGAGGCGGCTGCGCAGTGCATCCGCGCGGGCGCGGGCGGCCTCGGCGCGGGCCTCTGCGGCGGCGGCTTCGGCTTCGGCGGCCCGGGCCAGCTCGTCACCGGCTTGGCCCCCGGCGGGCGGCGGATCGCTGGGCGTCATGGACAGCGACGGTATCACCGCAGCTTGGCAATCTTTCTTGACCGCCGGACTGCGCCGGGGTTGGTATGCAACAGTAACTGCGTGCGACCCACCGCTGCCCTAGCCGCCCTTGCCGGCCTGATGGTGGTCGGGCTGGTAACCCCGACCCCGGCGCAGGCTTCCGAGTGCAACGACGCGTTCTGCACGCCCGGCATCGCCCCCGGCGTGGTTCTCGGCGCGCCGTGCGGGGATACCGGGTTCTACGTGTTCGGGACCACCTCCTGGGGGCGGCTGGTGTTCTGCGGATCTCCCCGGCGCTATGAGCCGCGGTTCTTCCGGTCACCGCCGATGGTGGGCATCAAGGAACTGGACTCCAGCTGCACCGGCTTCGAGAATTCAGTTGCGCAGGCACCGGACGGGTTGTTCCTCACCTGTTCGTTCGAGAACGACCGGGCGGTCTGGGTTCGCGGCGACGCCTGA
The DNA here is from genome assembly GCA_945882475.1 of Bifidobacterium breve. GTDB lineage: Bacteria > Actinomycetota > Actinomycetes > Mycobacteriales > Mycobacteriaceae > Mycobacterium. The sequence goes on along the minus strand of CAMCWJ010000356.1, from coordinate 637 downwards.
TCTGCTCACCGGTTTCGCAATGAGCGCTTACCAGTTTCGCAAGGAACAGAGCGCTCCCTTGGGTCCGGAGTTGGTGACCACCACCGTCCCGTCCACGGCGAGGGTGCAGTGGAAACCGGGCGGGTTGGGGGACTGGCCGCTGGTGCCCAGCACCATCGCCCAGTACTGCGGGTTGGCCAGCCGGACATTGAGCACCCAGGGTTTGTCCGGTGCCAGGTCGGCCTCGACATTCGGGCTGAACAGGTACGGGTTGTGGCTGTAGTCCGCGAGGTTGGCCGGTTCGAAGTCGCGGTAGTAGATCTCGGCGAAGAACGGCGCGTCGGTGTAGAGCGTGTAGGTCACGTCGTGAAGCACCGGCCCCTCGGCGGCGGCCGGCGCCATCCCGGCGGCCACCGCGACAGTCGACAGCGCGATCGCGGTGGTGTGCCTCATGAGCCGCTTGGTGTGCCCAGTGAGCTGTTTGGTGTGCCCGGTGAGCTGCTTGGTGTGCCTAGTGAGCCACATGGTGTGGAAGTGTGGCATGACAGCAGCGACCAGGAAGCCTGTTTGGCCGGTCCGGAATCGATGAGTTCAGTGTTCAGGGAGGTGTCTGCGGCATGACCGAACGTCCGGACGTGCTCGCTGAGCTGGCCGAGGC
>CAMCWJ010000355.1 GCA_945882475.1 Bifidobacterium breve | reverse complement strand
CGCCGAGTTCGTCGACCAACCCTCGCTCCAGCGCGTCCGCACCGGTCCACACCCGGCCGCGGGCCACCGCATCGACGGCCTCGGCCGTCATTTCCCGGGCCTGGGCCACCCGGTGCACGAAGTCCTCGTAGAACAGGTCCGCCTCGGCCTCCACCAGGGCCTGCTGCGCTGCGGTGAACGGCGCGTCCAGCGACCATGCATCGGCATTGGCGTTGGTGCGCACGGTATCCGAGCCAACCCCGAGGCGTTCCTTGAGATCGCGCGCAACCAGCTTCCCGGTCACCACCCCTATCGAGCCGGTGATCGTGGCGGGGTTGGCGACGATGGTGTCGGCGGCCATCGCGACGTAGTAGCCGCCGGACGCGGCGACAGCCCCCATTGATGCCACCACCGGCTTACCGGCCGCCCGGGTCCGGGACACCGCCCGCCAGATCGTTTCGGATCCGGTCACCGACCCGCCGGGGCTATCTACCCGCAGCACAACGGCTTTCACGTCATCATCGGCGGCGGCTTCGCGCAATGCCGCCGCGATGGTGTCCCCACCGGCACTGGAGCGTCCGAACAGCGTCAGCCCCGGCCCACCGCGCCCGCTGACGATAGGACCGGCGACGGTGACCACCGCGATGGTGGGGTCCTTCTTGCGGCCCGGCAGCGATCGTCCGTGCTCGCGGGTCTGGGCATAGCGGGACAGGAAGAGCCGCCGGGGTGCGTCGTCACCGTCGGCATCGAGGGCGTCGATATCGACGGCGTCGGCATCGAAGGTTTGGGCACCGGTGAGTTCGACGATGCGTCGGTAGGCCTCGTCGCGAAACCCGATGCGGTCCAACAACTGTGCACTGACCGCATCGTCGCGTAGCAGTGGTGCGCGGTCGGCGAGATCGTCGAGTACCGCGGTGTCGATCCGCCGCGACTCGGCGATGCCCTGCCACACCTGGGCGTGCAGGCTCTCGACCAATCGGCTGTCGGCTTCCCGGTGCGCCTCGGTGTAGTGATTCTCGGTGAACATGTTCGCGGCCGACTTGTACTCCCCGCGCGCGACGAACTGCGCCTCGATACCGGCTTTGTCCAGGGCATCTCGCAGGAACAGCGCGTTGGTGGCGAAACCGATCAGGCCCACGGTGCCGGAGGGCTGCATCCACACCTCGCCGAACCCCGACGCCAGATAGTAGGACAGCGTGCCGGGATAGGTCTCGGCCCACGCCAGCGACGGCTTACGCGCGGTGAAAGCCTGCACCGCCTCGCGCAATTCCTGGATCGGCCCGGGCGGTGCGGCTGAAATCTGAACGCGGGCAATCAGTCCCGCGACGCGGGAATCCTCCGCGGCGCGATGGATAGCTGCGACCGCGTCCCGCAGCAGCAGCGGACGACCACCGCCGGAGATGAACGCCAGCGGGTCGAATCCCGCGCTCTCCGGTGGTGCGTCGAGGAGGTCGAGTTCCAGAATGCAGCCCTGCGGCACGCCGCGGTGCCGAACCGTGTCGGCGCGACGCGCCACGCTGCGCAGATCGTCGCCGAAACCGGACAGGAAGGCGCGCATGCCTAAAAGGCTACCGGCACGCAGTCGGGGCTACGCCTCGGTGGCGGTTCCGCCGGCCGCGGTGATCTTCTCCCGGGCACTGCCGCTGAACTTGTGTGCGGTCACGGTGACCCGCACGGTGAGGTTGCCGTCGCCGAGCACCTTCACCAGTGAGTTCTTGCGTACCGCGCCGCGTTCGACGAGGGCCTCGAGGGTGACGTCGCCGCCGTCCGGGAACAGCCGGTTGATGTCGCCGACGTTGACCACCTCGTAGGCGGTGCGGAATCGGTTCTTGAACCCCTTGAGCTTGGGCAGTCGCATGTGGATGGGCATCTGCCCGCCCTCGAAGCCCACCGGAACCTGATAGCGGGCCTTGGTGCCCTTGGTGCCGCGACCGGCGGTCTTGCCCTTGGAGCCCTCGCCGCGGCCCACCCGGGTCTTGGCGGTCTTCTCACCCGGCGCCGGGCGAAGGTCGTGCAGCTTGATCGGCGTCATGATTCCTGGACCTCTTCAACCTCGACGAGGTGATGCACGACGTTGATCAGCCCGCGGGTCTGCGGGTTGTCCTCGCGGATCACCGATTGACGAATCTTGCGCAGCCCCAACGTCCGCAGGCTCTCACGCTGGTTCCATCTCGCCCCGACGGTGCCGCGCACCTGGGTGATTTTCAGCTGTGTCGAATCGTTGGCCATGGGTTATGCGCTTCCTTCGTGCGCCGCGGTCACGACAGCCTGCCGTGCCGCCGCTTCGCTCTCGCGACGGGCCCGCAGCATGCCGGCCGGTGCGACGTCCTCGATGGGCAGCCCGCGACGGGCGGCCACCTCCTCCGGGCGCTGCAGCAGTTTGAGCGCGGCGACGGTGGCGTGCACCACGTTGATCGCGTTGTCACTGCCCAGCGACTTGGCCAGAACGTCGTGTACGCCCGCGCACTCCAGCACCGCACGGCACGCGCCGCCGGCGATGACGCCGGTGCCCGGGCTGGCCGGACGCAACATGACCACACCCGCGGCCGCTTCACCCTGGACCGGATGGACGATGGTGCCGCCGATCAGCGGAACCCGGAAGAAGCCCTTGCGGGCCTCCTCGACACCCTTGGCGATCGCCGCGGGCACCTCCTTGGCCTTGCCGTAGCCGACGCCGACCATGCCGTGGCCGTCGCCGACGATCACCAGTGCGGTGAAGCTGAACCGGCGGCCACCCTTGACCACCTTGGAGACGCGGTTGATCGTGACGACGCGCTCCAGGTAATTGCTCTTCTCGCCGCCGTCGCGGCCACCACGACCGCCACGGTCGCCGCGGTCATCACGCCGACCGCGTCCACCGCGATCGCCGCTGCGCTGCTCGTCGGTACGGGTGCCTGCGCTGGGGCCGCCGGTGGCCGGAGCCGCCTCCGCCCCGGAAGCCGAGGTCTGGTCCGCCATCATGCGGTCCTTCCGTTGTCATTCATCAGAACTTCAGTCCGCTCTCGCGGGCGGCGTCGGCCAGTGCCGCGATCCGCCCGCCGTAGGTGTT
>CAMCWJ010000354.1 GCA_945882475.1 Bifidobacterium breve | reverse complement strand
CCGATCGTTTCCTGACTCACCCCGTCCGGAAGCGGCGATGGGATCCGCACCGAGGGCACCTCGCGGTCGTCGGCGGTCATGTCTGCTTCCACGGCAGGCCCAGGGCACGCCAGCCGTTGCCGCCGCGATGGCCGTGCTCGTCGAGTTGTCCCTCGAACCCGTCGAGCACGTTGTAGGACGGTGCGATCCCGGCGGCGGTGGCCGTCGCGGCTGCCGGGATAGAGCGGTTGCCGGAGCGGCACAGAAAGATCACCGGGCGCTCCCCCGGCGTGACGCCCGACGCCATCAGATCGGCGACGAAGTTGTCATTGTGGCCACCCGCGGTGTTCCACTCGACGTAGACCACCTCGCGGCCCAGGCTGGAGATGTCCGGCACACCAACGAAGCGCCATTCGGCTTCGGTGCGGCAGTCCACCAGCACCGCATCGGGGTTCTCGCTGAGCAGTTTCCAGCTCTGCTCCGGCGTGATGTCTCCGGCGTAGCTCACGTGCATGAGTCTCCCATACCGGGCCACCACCTGACGGCGCGTCCCTACCGCGGTCCGAGAGAACACACCTTCCACTCGCCGTTCTCCTTGACGAAGTCCGCAGGTGTGCTGATCTTGTCGTCCGGCGAGCGTTCGAAGTGGTAGACGACGTTCGCGGTGGCCCGGTTGTCGGTCACGGCGATCCCGGTCATGTCATCGACGAACCGAGCACCCTTGTCGGTCACCGACTGTCGTTGCGCACCAAGCACTTGCGCTTCGCTTCCGCCGAGTTCCGCACAGGTGAAGCACAAAAAGGCCGGGTAGTCCTCCCGTTGCAGCGCATCGTTTTGCCCGATCACGGCCCGGCCCATCGCGGCCTCGTCGGCGATCTCGTCGCGCTGGACCCAGCGCAGCGCGCTGATGGTGATCAGCACGATCGCAACGACGCCCGCGGCGACGAGGATCGGCAGCAGCGAGGATCGGTCACCCTCAGATTCAGTCATCGGTGTGCCTGCGCCCTTTCAGTTCCGGCCCGGCCAACGCCAGGCCGGTTCGTCCAGCATGCCCTGACCCTCGATCACCGTCTTGCCATCGGACTTGCACAGCCGAAGCAGATTCAGTTCGTCATCGAGACTGTGCTGCAGTGCCGCGACCAGTGGCGCCGAATGCGTGACCACAACGAGTTGCGAGCGTTCGCAAGTCCGGGCGATCAGCGCGGCCAGGGCGGGCAGCAGATCAGGGTGCAGGCTGGACTCGGGTTCGTTGAGCACCGCCAGTTCGGCCGGCCGGGGAGTCAGCAGCGCTGCCACCCACAGCAGGTAGCGAAGCGTCCCGTCGGAGAGTTCGGCGGCCGTCAACGCGCGCAGCAGCCCAGGCTGGCGCAGCGTCGTCTCGAACCGACCGTCCGCGCCGACCCGGATCTCCACCCGGCTGCCCGGGAAGGCGGCGTCTACCGATTCAGCCAGTGCGGCGGCATCGCCGATTTCGGCGATAGTCTGCAACGCCGCAGCAAGATCGGCACCATCATGGCCGAGAACCGTTGTGCGGGTTCCGATCCGGGGTGCACGCGCCGGGGCGGCACCATCGGTGCGGACGTGATCGTAGAACCGCCACGACCGCATGCGCTCACGCAACTGCATCAGCTCCGGTGCCGCTGACGGGTCGGCGAGCTCGCTGATCATGCTGTCGAACGGCCGCAGCGGAGTCCCGGCGCTCACCCAGTCGCCGTTCTCGTCGCGGATCCGCACCGCCGGGCCGGTGCGCTCGGCCAACATGCTCGACGGGCGCAGGAGCGGGCCGGCCCAGACCGCTTCGGACTTGATTTCAGGATCCAGCGAGAAAGCCGTTCTGCTCTCCTGCGGCAGGCCCAGATCGAGGGCGTAACCGAAGTCCCCACCGGCGAAGCCCAGCTTCAGGCTCACCGGACCCTTGCCGCCGGCGCCCGCCCACATCGTCGAGGTCAGGCCGCCTTCGTGGGCCAGCGCGTTGACGGCGCCGTTGCGCGCTGAATCTGCCAGCAGCCGCAACGCCCGATAGAGGCTGGATTTCCCGCTCCCGTTGGGGCCGGTGACGACGGTGCAACGCCGCAGCGAAACCACCAGCCGGCGCAGTGACCGGTAGTTCTCCACGGCGAGGGTGTCGAGCACGCCGCACACCCTATCCAGGCGGAAGATATCGGCATGCACCGCGCGCCCGACGTGAGCCAACCGCTCTGGGACCGTATCGGCGAACTCGTCTCCAGCCGGCGGTCCTGGGTCCTGGCACTGATCATCTCCGCCATCGGGGGCGCGCGATTGGGGTTGATCCCGGCAAGTGGGTCAGCCGAACAGTCACCGGTGGTGCTGCCGCCGACCGCGGAGTCGGTCCGGGCCGCCGAACTGATCAAGACCTTCCCCGGCGGCGACACCGCACCGGTGGTCCTGGTGATCAGCCGCGCCGACGGCGGGCAGCTCTCACCGGAAGAACTCGCCGCGGCGCAGCAGGCGCAGAATCGGATGGTTCAGGCGACCGGGGTCGCCGACCAGCCGGCCGCACCGCTGATTCCCGCCGCCGACGGCGAGGCCGCCATCGCGCCGATCGGGTTGAACCCGAACCTCAACGGGTTCGCACTCTCGGACACGGTCACCGACCTTCGCGAGGCCGCCCGCGACGGGCTGCCCGACTCGCTGGTAGCCAACGTCACCGGCGGGCCGGCGTTCGGCGCCGATATCGCGAACTCCTTCGCCGGGGCCAACATCAACTTGTTGGCCGTCACCGGGGCCGGCGTGGCCCTGCTGCTGATCATCACCTACCGCTCCCCGGTGCTGTGGCTGGTGCCATTGCTGGTGATCGGTTTCGCCGACCGCATCGCAGCGGTCGGTGGAGCAGCACTTGCCGAGGCGATCGGTATGGGTGGCGACGGGTCAAGTTCGGGTATCACCAGCGTGCTGGTGTTCGGTGCGGGCACCAATTACGCGCTGCTGCTGATCTCGCGCTATCGAGAGGAACTACGGCGCGAGACGCCTGGTTTGACACCTACGGCGCAGTCGGAGGCGCATCGGCAGGCGCTGCGCACCGCGGTTCGCTTC
>CAMCWJ010000353.1 GCA_945882475.1 Bifidobacterium breve | reverse complement strand
GTGCGGCCGTCGGCTGAGTATCGCTACCTGGTGATCGGTTCGCCCGCCGGCGCCTACTTCAAGGGCGGGATCAAGCCGGTCAGCGTCTGGTTGTCCACCGAGTACGTCCGGGCCAGCCCGGGCGGTACCGGAGCCGCGAAGTTCGGCGGCAATTACGCCGCGTCGCTGGCGGCACAGGCCGAGGCGGCCTCGCACGGGTGCGATCAGGTGGTGTGGCTCGACGCTATCGAGCGCCGCTACGTCGAGGAAATGGGTGGAATGAACCTGTTCTTCGTCTTCGGTAGCGGCGGATCAGCACGCTTGGTGACTCCGGAGTTGAGCGGTTCGCTGCTGCCCGGCATCACCCGGGATTCGCTGCTGCAGATGGCCGGGGATGCCGGCTTCGCGGTTGAGGAACGCAAGATCGACGTCGCGGAGTGGCGCAAGGGCGTCGCCGCCGGCGAGATCACCGAGGTGTTCGCCTGCGGGACGGCGGCGGTGATCACCCCGGTGGCGCAGGTGAAGTACGGCGAGGGTGAGTTCACCGTCGGCGACGGCTCACCCGGCGAGGTCACCATGGCGCTGCGCGACACCCTCACCGGCATCCAGCGCGGCACCTTCGCCGACACCCGCGGGTGGATGGTCCGACTGCGGTAGCTCTCCGCGGATGCCCTACGGCGCCCCCGCGACACCGTCGCGTCCTGAACGCTTGACCGCGTAGAGCGCGGTGTCGGCGCGGCGGAGCCAGGAACCCAGGTCGTCGTCCGGTAGCAGTTGGGCGGCGCCGACGCTGACGGTGATTCCGCCGACGCCGCCGAAAGGCGTCTCGGCGATGTGCGACCGCAGCTTCTCGGCGGCCCGTATCGCATCCTCGAGGGCGCACTGGCGAAGCAGGACGACGAATTCCTCACCGCCCCAACGGCCGACGACGTCAGTGGTGCGGACGCCGGCGCGCAGGCGCTGGGAGATGTCAATCAGAACCTGATCTCCGGCGAGGTGGCCGCAGGTGTCGTTGACGACCTTGAAGTGGTCGATGTCGATCATCAACAACGACAGCGGCTGGCCGTAGCGGTGCGCCTGCGCCAGATCCGAGGACAGGAACTCCGTGCACCGCCGCCGATTCCACAGCCCGGTCAGCGGATCGGTGACCGCCAGATCGGCGAGTTCGGCCTCGAATTGCTTGCGCTCACTGATGTCTCGGGTGACCCCGAGCAACTCCACGACCCGACCGGTGTCGTCCAGGTGCGGAATGACCTGCAATTCACCAACCATGATCGACCCGTCCCGGCGGTAGTACTCGAGTTCGCCGCGAAACACCGGTGCCTCGTCACCGGCCGCGATCGCGGCGAACACCCGCTGGAAGTACCCACCCACAATGGCCGCCGACTCAGGTGAGTGGATCTGATCCAGCGACTGCCGCATCGCCTCGGCGGGGGTGAAGCCGCGCACCCGTTCGACCGCCGGGCTGACGTAGGTGATCGACGCGTCGAGACCCATCGTCCAGATCACCTCCCAGGCGTTCTCCGCGAGCAGCCGATTGCGCTCCTCGGAGCGTCTGAGTTCGGCGTCGAGCCCGCGCAGCTCGGTGATGTCCTGCAGAACACCCTCCCGGACCACCGAACCGTCGCTGCGTCGTCGGACCCGCAGCCATGCCCGGCTGTGGATCAAGCGGCCGTCGAGGTGACGCCATTTCAGATCCGTCGACAACTCCTGTCCGGGTTCGGTCGCCAGCGCGGCGGTCAGCCGATCCGCATCGTCGGGGTCGATGCGCGCAAGGATCGTCTCGGCGGCGGCCGGCGAGCCCGCCGGGATGCCCAGCCGGCTCCGCAGTGCGGGCCCGCCGTGCTCGAAGGCCACGTCAGGATGCGTCCGCAGGGAGAAGAAGACCAGGCCGGCGCCGTCGGCGATCTGCTCGAACCAATCCGAGCCCGGTGTCGGCTCGTCGCTAGCCACCGATCACCAACCCGACAGCGGTGAGCGTGGTGGTCAACTCCACTGCGGCGCCCAACACGTCACCGGTGATCCCGCCGAAACGTCGAACGCAGTGTGCGACAACGCCGGTGGTGACGATCAGTGCGACGGCCACCACCGCCGGCCCCTGCCACGGCCGCGGCGTGGCCGGCACCGCCACCGCGGCCAATGCGACCAACCACAGAGCCAGCACCGCGGGGGATTGGCTGCCGGCGACCTGCGCCCCCAGGCTGCTGCCGGGCGCTGACGGAACCCCGCGCCGGGTGGCCAGCACCGCCGCGACCCGGCCGGCAACCACTGCGGTCACCGCGGCGGCCAGGCCGGTGCGGCCCGGGGGCATCGCGGCGAACGCCCCCGCCTGGGCCGTGACGACCAGCACCACCGCGGCCACGCCGAACGGCCCCACCGGGCCGTCGCGCATCACCGCCAGCGCGCGCTCCGGTGGGCCGTAGCAGCCGAGCCCATCGACGGTGTCGGCCAGGCCGTCGACGTGCAGACCGCGGGTCAGCAGCAGCAGGACCGCGACCGCGAGCAGTCCGGTCAGCAGGCTCTGCGGACCGAACGCCCAGCCGCCGGCGCCGAGTGCTGCCGCCACGACCAGGCCGAGGGCCACCCCCACCACCGGCAGGGCGGTTACTGACGCTCCGCCCAGCACGCGGGCGCGCTGTGCTGCCGGCAGCACCGTGCCGAACGCGAAAGCGCTTGCCACACCGGAGATCACGATGTGTCCGGGGTGCTTGGTCCGGAGACGCCGGCATCGGTGAACGTGGCCATCGACGACAAGGCTGCCACCGCCGCGCGCACTACCGGCAGGGCCAGTGCCGCCCCGGTGCCCTCGCCCAGGCGCATGCGCAGGTCAAGGATCGGGTCCAGACCCAAGTGGGCGAGTGCGGGACCGTGAGCCGGTTCGGTGGACCGGTGGCCGGCCTGCCACCAGGCCCGTGCGCCCGGTGCCAACTGTTCGGCGACCAGTGCCGCGGCCGTGACGACCAGGCCGTCGAGCAGCACAGGTGTCCGCCGCACCGCCGCCTGGGCGCAGAAACCGGCCATCGCCGCCAGGTCCGCGCCGCCGCAGGTGGCCAGCAGGGCCAGCG
>CAMCWJ010000352.1 GCA_945882475.1 Bifidobacterium breve | reverse complement strand
AGGGCCCGGAGGGTTCGGTGGCGGTGGCCAACGCGCACGGCACGGTGACGGGTGCGGCCGGCGGGGTGCTGTTGCGGCCGTTCGCCCGGTTGATCTCCCAAAGTGGTGACAGCGTCACCACTTACAGCGAACCCTGGAACATGAACTAGACGGTTCTACCGTGAAAAGTGGCCCCCAGCGCACGCCGGGGGCCACTTTTTGTTGGGGTTACTTGTCGAGGGTGAAATCCTTCGCCCGGGCAACCGGAGCCTTGCTGTCGGTCCCACCGAGCGCGTCACGAATCTCAGTCAACAGACGAGTCTGCTTGTCGGTGGCCGACTCCGCTGCTTCCTTGGTCCGGATCTTGTTGTAGGGCAGCACCACGAGGAAGTACACCACCGCCGCCACTAGGGCGAAGTTGATCGCCGCTGACAGCAGGACGTTCAGGTCGATGGCCTGGCCGCCCCCGATCTCGATCTTGAGGATGCCGTACGAGGCATCCTGGCCGGCCCCGATCCGGTTGATCAGCGGTTGAATGATGCTGTCGGTGAACTTGGTGACCAAGCCCGTGAACGCGGTGCCGATGACGACCGCGACCGCCAGGTCGACGATGTTGCCGCGGGCGAGGAAGTCCTTGAATCCCTGTAACACGGTGAGCCTTTCTTTGCTGAATTGGATGTCCGGCGCCGGAAGCGTAGCGCACGTCGATCCGCCGTCAGCGGCTTTGCTCAGTGAATAGTCAAGGTCACGTTCTGTACCAGGGTGGCACCGGCGAGTGCGTTCGCGGCGGCTGCCGGTAGTGCCACCAACACCACCCGATCGTTGCCGGCACCGGGGGCTTTCGACGGTGCCGACACGAGCACCACCACCGCGTTCGCGGCCACCAGTCGGGGACGGGCGTCGGTGCCGGCGTCGGGCGCCCCCACGACGTCGACGACGTCGCCGGCTCGGATCAGGTCACCCACTGCGGGATCGGCCAGATGCAGTGGCACCGCCCGGGCGTCCGGGCCGACGCTGAGGCCGGTCAGTCGGGAGCCGAGCACGCGTGCGTCGGTGAGCGTCTCGCCGCGGCGGGCCGGGCCGGCCAGCGTGGCTCCGATGATCTTGTCGAGGTCGGTGTGCGCGCCGTCGGGAAGTGTTGCTGCAGAGCGCTTTTCGATCCGAACGTCGTCGGCGGTGACCTCGACACCCGGGCGCAGGTCGCGCGATGCGATGACGACCTCGGTGGAGGCGCCGGCCGGATCGGGTCGCATGGCCGACGCTGCGGCCAGCAGTAGCAGGAATCCCGCCGCCACGCGACGCGCCATAACGGTCCGGGCGAAGTCCGGACGGAGCGCGCGCGAAACCCGATTCAGCGCAGTGGGATTGAGCGATTCGCCCATGCCGCCACGGTAGCGGGCGACAGATCGGCCCGGCTGCTCCCGAGGCTCGCCCTGTGGATAGCCGCTACGTCGATGCGGCGGCCGCGGGAGCCGAACTGCCCGGGCTTGACCCTGACCCCGACGACTTGTCTGACCCCGACGACTTGTCTGACCCCGACGATTTCTCTGAGGCGGACGACTTCTCCGCCGTCGATGACTTGTCAGAGCCGGATGAGCTTTCCGAGCCACTCGAGACCGAACTCTTCTGCGACTCGCGGCTGTCAGTGCGGTAGAAGCCGCTGCCCTTGAACACGACGCCGACCGAGTTGAACAGCTTGCGCAACCGGCCTGAGCACTTCGGGCAGGTGGTTAGCGCGTCCTCGGTGAAGGCCTGGACCGCGTCGAACCTGTTGTCGCACTCGGTGCATGCGTAGCTGTAGGTCGGCACGATGAACCTCCGGGGAAGACTGAATTGATTGCACTCTATCGCGCGCTCAACCTGCGATCGCAGCGTGCTGGCGACGATGAGTGCCAGAGCCGCTATTGGCCGTCGGTCATTCCGAGCGTGATCAGCCCGGCGCCCGGGGTCAGGGCATGGGTCATCGGCACGTCGTGAGGCTCGGCCGGCAGCTCCGTAAGCATCTCGTCGTCGCGGACCACCGCGCAAAGTCGGGTTCCGGGCGCGCACAGCACCAGCGACCGGTCGTAGAAGCCGCCGCCGCGGCCCAATCGAACGCCGCCGCGGTCAACTGCCAGGGCCGGAACCAGCACCACGTCGGCCCTCGCCACCGCCTGGGGCGGTAACCAGGGTTCGGCGGGTTCGGTCAGACCGAACGGTGCGTCGACGAGTTGGCCCGGCAGGTACTCGCCCCACTGCAGGGGCAGGTGTTCGCCGCCTGGCCCGGTGCGTGCGACGGGCAGCAGCACCACTATGCCCAGTTCGCGCAGTCGGTCCAGCAGTGCGACCGATCCGGGTTCGCTACCGAGTGGCAGGTAGGCGCATACCGTTCGGGCGCCTGCCACCGCATCGCCGAGGTGGGCGCACAGTCGATTCGACTCGGCCTGCTTGACCTCGGGGGCTACCGCCCGCCGCGCGGCCAGTAAGGCGGCTCGCAATTCGGCCTTGGTGGTGGAACCCATGGCTACACATTGTCAGGGCGACTTGTCGGGGCGACGCGGTTCGGAGCTATGGGCCCGCACTGGTGGCGGTGGCGCTTAGGGTGTGGACATGTCCACCCCCGAGGTCCCGATTCCTCGCACGGCGATTGTGCCCGCGGCTGGCCTGGGTACCCGTTTCCTGCCGGCGACCAAGACGGTGCCCAAGGAGTTGCTGCCGGTGGTCGACACCCCGGGCATCGAACTGGTCGCCGAGGAGGCCGCCGAGGCCGGCGCTGAGCGACTGGTCATCGTCACCTCCGAGGGCAAGGACGGCGTCGTCGCGCACTTCGTCGAAGACCTGGTGCTGGAGGGCACGCTGGAGGCCCGCGGGAAGAAGGCGATGCTGGCCAAGGTCCGCCGGGCCCCGGCGCTGATCAAGGTGGAGTCGGTGGTGCAGGCAAAGCCGCTGGGGCTCGGGCACGCGGTCGGGTGTGTCGAGGCGGTGCTGTCTCCGGACGAGGATGCCGTCGCGGTGCTGCTGCCCGACGACCTGGTGCTGCCGACCGGGGTGCTGGTGACGATGGCCAAGGTTCGGGCCAAGCGGGGCGGCA
>CAMCWJ010000351.1 GCA_945882475.1 Bifidobacterium breve | reverse complement strand
CGTGGAGCGCAGTTCCTTGCGTCGCTGCCGCGCCTCGGCGGCCGTGGTGGGCGCCGGGGCCACCGGGCCGCGGCGCTTGGCAGTCGTGTTGCGCTTGGGTGTCGGGCGGCCCTTCGGCGCCGTGGTGCCTGCGGGCGCGGCGGTGCTTGGTTCCGGGGCGGAGGCCGCGGCGGAGTCCGATTCCCGCGCTTCGTCGGAGTCGTCGTTCTTGCGGCCCAACAGTTTCACGCCTGACAGGTTACTGCTCCGGGCGCCCCGCACGGCATGCGGTTGGGCGTCCCGTGCGCATAGCCTGCTGGGGTGGCGGGCGACAAGCGGGTGCTGATCGCCCCGGACTGCTTCGGCGACACCCTGACCGCGGTGCAGGCGGCCGACGCCATCGCGGCGGGCTGGCGGGAAAGCCGCCCGGGCGATGCGCTGGTTCTCGCGCCGCAGTCCGACGGTGGGCCGGGTTTCCTCAGCGTGTTGACCGGGCAGTCGGCGGGCCTGCGGTCACGGTCCATCCGGATCAGCGGTCCGCTGGCCGAGGAGGTCGACGCCGCGTGGGTCTTCGACCCCGACACCGCGACGGCCTACATCGAGTGCGCGCAGGCCTGCGGCCTGGCACTGGTCGGCACACCAACGGCCGCGACCGCGCTGGCCGCACACAGTCGCGGCGTCGGTCAGCTCATTGCGGCAGCCCTGGCCGCGCGGGCCCGCACCATCGTGGTGGGGTTGGGCGGCAGCGCCTGCACCGATGGCGGGCGTGGCATGGTCGATGCCCTGGGCGGGTTCACCGCGGCGCAGCGGGAGCTGACCGGCGTGCGTTTGATCGCCGCTACCGACGTCGAGCATCCCCTACTGGGCGACGCCGGTGCGGCGGCGGTCTTCGGCCCGCAGAAGGGCGCCGACCCCGACACCGTGACACTGCTCGAAGGGCGGTTGACCCGGTGGGCCGCGGAGTTGGAGACCGAATCGGGCCGTGCCGTCCGGGCGTTGCCGGGTGCCGGTGCCGCCGGCGGACTGGGTGCCGCGTTGCTGGCGCTGGGCGCGCGACGCGAATCGGGTGCGACGGTCATCGCCGAGCACACCGGGCTGGCCGCCGAGATCGCCGGTTCGGACGTGATCGTCACCGGCGAGGGCCGGCTTGACGAGCAGTCCCTGCATGGCAAGGTGATCGGTGCGCTGGCTGCCGCGGCCCGGCCCCGCGGTATCCCGGTGCTGGTGCTGGCCGGGCAGGTAACCCTTGACGGCATCGCGCTGGCGGCGGCCGGAATCGTCGCGGCCCACTCGCTGGCCGAGCACGCCGGTTCGGTCCGGCGGGCGATCGACGAGGCCGGTGCGCAGCTGACGGGTCTGGCGCGGCGGGTGGCGGCCGATCTGTAGCGGGAATAGCGGCGCCAGCGGGTATCGTTGGACTCAGTGGGCCGTTCGCACGGCTCGATAGGCATCCGCACTCATCGCAACATACGAGGAGACCTCATGACTGTGTCCGACAAGATGACCGTGTCCGACGAGTCGGCCACCTCGACTTCCACCCAGGAAACCACCGCCCACGGTGCCGCCCTGACCGAGGCCGCCGCCAGCAAGGCCAAGGCGCTGCTCGACCAGGAGGGCCGCGACGACCTGGCTCTGCGCATCGCCGTGCAGCCGGGCGGCTGCGCCGGGCTGCGCTACAACCTGTTCTTCGACGACCGTTCGCTCGACGGTGACCTGACCGTCGAGTTCGGCGGCGTGAACCTGATTGTGGACCGGATGAGCGCGCCCTACATCCAGGGCGCCACGATTGACTTCGTCGACACGATCGAGAAGCAGGGCTTCACGATCGACAACCCCAACGCGACGGGTTCGTGCGCCTGCGGCGACTCGTTCAACTGAGGTTCCCCGCACCCCTGCTTTAGTACTGGGCGGATGTCCGCAGCAGGTAGGAGCACACCAGTAGCTGGTTGTCCTGGCGCAGCAACTGAGCTACACCCTGCTGTTCATCGCGGGCATTGCGCGATCCAGTTGCCGGCGCGACCCGCATGGTGAACAAGACCTGTGCCTGATACGACGACGTCGGCACGATCTTGTCGATCGAGGTGACGTCCGCGCGGGTGAACTGGGTGCGGAAGGCGTCGCTGGACAGACGAGCCAGGGCGAGGTCGGACTTGCGTTCGGTGATCGCGTCGAACATTCCGCAGGCGGTGTTGCGGGCGACCGTCTCGGTGTCGCCGTCCGACAGAGCGGTCAGGTAGTTCTGGATCGCCGATGTGGCCGCGCTGTTGTTGAACGCCGCCGATCCGCCGGCTGGCCGACCGACCGCGAACGCGAGGATTCCGGCGAGGACCGCACCGACGAGTCCCAGGCCGGCCAGGCTCCACCACAGCAGCCGGGGGCGGCGCGGCGTCGGGGGATAGTTGACCGGCGGCGGAAGCGCACCGGGGTAGCCCGGCTGGTACGGATAACCCTCGCCGCCGACCGGCCGGTGCGGCGGGTACGGGCCGGCCATGGGGTGCTCCGTTCGTGTCGGGTCCGGCTGGAATTTTCGAATTTGCGAGCCAGATCTACGCAGGTTAGCGCACCTGCACCTGGGCAACGCGGCAGCGCGACCGCTGACCGGTATCGTCACTGCGACCTGTTGGCTGATGAAGGGTGCACGTCGTGACGATTGCGGTGACCGGATCCATCGCTACCGACCACCTGATGCGTTTTCCCGGACGATTCGCCGAGCAACTGTTGCCCGAGCATCTGCAGAAGGTGTCGCTGAGTTTCCTCGTCGACGACCTGGTGGTGCACCGGGGCGGCGTCGCGGGGAACATGGCGTATGCCATCGGCGCGCTGGGCGGACGCCCGATTCTGGTCGGCGCGGCCGGGGTGGACTTCACCGATTACCGCGAGTGGCTGGAGGCCGCCGGCGTCAACTGCGCCCACGTCCTTATCTCCGACACCCAGCACACCGCGCGGTTCGTGTGCACCACCGACACCGACATGGCCCAGATCGCCTCGTTCTACCCCGGGGCGATGTCGCTGGCGCGAAACATCAAGTTGGCGAACGTGGTTGAGGCCAACGGAACACCCGACCTCGTGATCGTCGGGGCCAACGATCCCG
>CAMCWJ010000350.1 GCA_945882475.1 Bifidobacterium breve | reverse complement strand
CGCCATCGCGCACAGCAGCAAGGTGGCGGCGGTGCCTACCCCGACGAGGTCGGTGCTGCCGCCCGCGCGAAGGAGGAAGAAGGCGCTGGCCGCGACGATCAGCGCGATACCGGCGGTGAAGACGAACAGCGCCCGGCCGCGGCGGGTGGAGTTGGACAGACGCATACCGACCCACGACACCAAAGTCATCGCGAGGAGGACATACAGCAGGGGAACGAGCCACGGCAGCGCGGTGTCAGTTCCCAGATTTCGGGCCAGGTACTCCCGCGGCGCCATCTCCGGCTGCGCCTTCCCACCGAGAAACAACGCCAGCGTGACCGCGGCGATCACCGCGGCGACGCCGTACTGGATGACCGCCAACCGCCTGGTGGCCCGAGCGGTGCGGCTTGCTGCCACCGAGGTGATCATCACGCAACTGCCGGCCGCCGAGACCACCAGCGCCACCTGGCTCAGTCCGATCGAGATGTTGGGCCGCCGCAGCGCCGTGTCTATCAGCAAGCTCATCGGGGCCCAGTTCAGCGCGGCCACCACGGCGAGGCTGCCCAGCGCGACCGTCATCGCGCTGTTGACCACCGACCGCTGGTTGACCAACGCCCACCCAATGCGCAACCCGGTCGCCATCCCCAACAACCCGGCGATGACCCAGACGATCAACCAAACGCCTCTCCGAGCCGGACCTGCACTATCGATGATCGGTCGCTCGGCAGCCGGCCCAGGCGGTAGAGCAGCAGTGCGGCGAAATCCTCGGCCTCCTGTTCGGCTGCTTCACCGCTGGGCCCCATGCATCCGGTGCGTTGATTGAGCATGTAGCTGATCAGGTCGTCGCTGGCGACCTCGGCGACCTCCCGGGCCACCTCCGTGACGAGCATTCCGTCGTGCCCGAGCACCAGGTGGCCGAGTTCGTGCGCCAGGGTCCGATCGGCCGTCGGCAGACCGTGCTGGAGCAGGAACTCGTCGCGATCAGCGAACTGGCGCCACTGACCGGACACCCCGGGCGGCAGTTCCGCCGAGCACACCGTGATTGGGCGTGCGCGGTCGGCGCCGACGGCCTCCACCAACCGTGCCAGAGACACCTCGCCCTGCCGGGGTGCCAACTCGAGGACATCGTTGACCGCCTTGGTCACGCGCCGGCCGGCCGACATTCAGCGGCCGCCCATCGTCGGCAAGGCGGTCATCGCAGGAACCGGGCTGTTCCGGCGGCACGCAGGATATAGCCCGCTCTGGCCTGGCGGAAGCCCAGATAGCCACCGATCGCCGTCAGGCCGAAGATTCCGACCAGTCCGGGCACCGCGACGGCGGCGACCTCCGCGAGGTCGGCGTCCCGGAGATATGTTGGGTAACCTGCCCGGTTCGACTCAGGCTGTGCCGCAGGGGATTCCGCGGGTTGCGGCGTCGGCGCCGCCGGACGGGGACCGAGTTTGAGCGGGGCCGCCGGTGGTGGAATCGGGGCGGATAGCGGAGCGGGCCGGAACGGGGCCGGGCCGCTGGGCAGTGCCTGATCCGACCTCTCGCGGCGTTCGCGGATGCGCTCTGCAATCCGAAGTCGAAGCGCCGCCCGCCATTGCAGCCCTGGGGGATCCGGCCGGGAAACCGACGGCCCGAAGGTGACCGTCGGTTGGGTGATCGGTAGTGGCACCCCGGGAATGCCGCGGTTCGTGGAGGCCGCGACGGCGGGTACGGGGACAGGGACGGGGACCGGCCACTCGGAGTGGCACGGCGGCCACGGCCAGTGCTGCTCGGGGCCCCCCGGCGCCGACACCTCCGGCACCGACACCTGCGCCCGCCCGGACTCCACCCCGCCGGACCGGGGGAGGTCCGCGGTCACGCGTTCGCGCGCGCCCGCCCGTGGCCCGCTTCGGTCCCCGGCTGAACTGACCGGTGCCGAACCGCCGTCGCCGCTGGGCCTCGAATCGGCGGACGCCGGCGCGATACCGGCGATTCCAGCGCAGAACACACCCGCGGCGATCGCCCAACTGATCGCCGCGGTGCGCTGTCGCGACCGGTTCACGGACATTCCTCGCGGGAGCGGGCGCCGTCGGGCGCCGAGTTTGCGGGTTCTGTCCAATTGTGGCATATCCGCAGGTCGTCATATCCCGCCTTGGCCCAGGCGATAGGGTGCGGCGGTAGTGACATCAGGCATCCCGCCGGCGGCCCGCCCCGGCCGGCCGCCCGAGATTCGGAGGACGATCACGATGGGCCTGTTCAGCAAGCGCAAGAGCCGGGCGACCAGGCGCGCGGAGGCCCGCGCACTCAAGGCCAAAGCCAAACTGGAGGCCAAACTTGCCGCGAAGAACGAAACCAAGCGGATCAAAGCCACCGCACGCTCGGAGAACAAGTCGATCAAGGCGCAGGTGAAGGCCCAGCGTGACACTGACCGCACGGCGGTCAAAGTTGCCCAGACCCAATTGCGTACCGCCCGCGAGGGCAGGCTGCTCTCGCCGAGCCTGGTCAGGCGCGCCCTAACGGTGTCGCGGATGCTGGCGCCGGTGTTGGTGCCGATCGCTTACCGGGCGGCGATGGCCGCACGCGGCACCTACGACGAGCGCCGCGCCGACCGGCTCGGCGTACCGCTGACCCAACTGGGCCAGTTTTCCGGGTCGGGGGGGCGGCTCTCTGCCCGGATCGGGGGTGCCGAGGCCTCGCTGAGGCAGGTTGCCCAGAGCCGGCCCGGGGACGCCGAAACCCGCCAGTTCGTCGACGCAATGACCGATCGCCTGACGTCGCTCTCGGCCGCCGTCACCGCCGCGGAGAACATGCCCGGTCCGGGCCGGCGAGACGCACACACCTCGATCGGCGACCAGCTCGACGGTATCGAGGCAGACATCATGGCCCGACTGGGTGTGCGTTGAGGTGCGACCCCTCCGGACACTCGTGCGGGTGCTGCTGGCTGCACTTCTGATCGCCGTGGCCGGCCTGACGTGGCCGTCGCCGGCGTCGGCGCACACCGCCCTAACCGCATCCGATCCCGCCGATGGCGCGACGCTGTCCGCCGGCCCGAGCCGGGTGAGCGCCACCTTCAACGAGGAACCGCAAGCCGCGTTCGCCGCGATGACGGTGGTCGGGCCCGACGGC
>CAMCWJ010000349.1 GCA_945882475.1 Bifidobacterium breve | reverse complement strand
CGCCGAACGCGGCGCGGGACTGGGCTGGCCGACCGTGGGCGCCACCGCGAGCCCGCTGCCGGGTCCGTCGGGCAACGTCGAGTACTTCCTGTGGCTGCGCGCCCGGACCGGCCACCCGCTTCTCGGCGATGAACTGGGCGCAGCCGTCCGGCACGCCATCGACGAGGGCCCGCAATGAGCAGAACCGTGCTGATGATCGTGCACCCCGGCCGCCGCGAAGCCAACGAGACGGCGCATCGGGTCGGTAAAGCGCTGGGCGCCAACGGGATCGGGCTGCGGGTGCTCGCCGCCGAAGCGACTGACCGGGGTTCGCTGCACCTTGATCCGGCCGAACTGCGCGGCACCGGTGCCCTCATCGAGGTGGTGGCCGGCGACGCGAACGCTGCCGAGGGCTGCGAACTGGTGCTGGTGCTGGGCGGGGACGGGACGTTCCTGCGGGCGGCGGAGTTGGCCCGTAATGCCGAAATTCCGGTCCTGGGAGTCAATCTGGGCCGGATCGGGTTTCTCGCCGAAGCCGAAGCGGAGGCGATCGACAGCATCCTCGAGCACATCGTGGCCCGCGATTACCGGATCGAGGAGCGGATGACGCTCGACGTGGAGGTCAGCAGCGGCGGAGCGGTACTGTCCCGTGGCTGGGCGCTCAACGAGGCGAGCCTGGAGAAGTGCGACCATCGCGGGGTGCTCGGCGTCGTCGTCGCTATCGACGGCCGGCCGGTCTCGGCGTTCGGCTGCGACGGCATCCTGGTGTCCAGTCCGACCGGTTCGACAGCGTATGCGTTCTCCGCGGGCGGCCCGGTGGTCTGGCCCGATCTTGAGGCCATCATCGTGGTGCCCAACAACGCCCACGCACTGTTCGCCCGGCCGATGGTCACCAGCCCCGACGCGGTGATCACTATCGACGTCAATCCCGAGAACCTTGACGCAGTGGTGCTCTGCGACGGCCGCCGCGAGACTCCGGTCCCGGCCGGCGCCCGACTTCAGGTCACCAAGTGTCGCTCCCCGCTGAAATGGGTTCGGCTGGACAGCGCCCCGTTCACCGACCGGCTGGTGCGTAAGTTCCAGTTGCCGACCAACGGCTGGCGCGAGCGGTAGATGCTCGCCGAGATCCGGATCGAGTCCCTCGGTGCGATCGGCGCCGCCACCGCCGAGTTCGACCGCGGACTCACCGTGCTGACCGGGGAGACCGGCACCGGCAAGACCATGGTGGTGACCGGGCTGCATCTGCTCGGCGGCGCCCGCGCCGACGCCGCCCGGGTGCGCTCCGGCTCGGATCGAGCAGTGGTGGAGGGCCGGTTCGGCACCGATGACCTCGACCCGGCGGCGGCCGCACGGGTCGGCGAGATCCTGGACTCCTCGGGCGCCGACCGCGACGACGACGGCAGCATCATCGCCCTGCGCACCGTGAACCGGGACGGGCCCTCGCGGGCCTACCTGGGCGGCCGCAGCGTGCCGGCGAAGTCACTGACGGCTTTCACCAATGGTCTGCTCACCCTGCACGGGCAGAACGATCAGCTCCGCCTGATGCGCCCGGACGAGCAGCGCGCCGCGCTGGACCGCTTCGCCGGCGTCGGTACCGCACTGGAGCGCTACCGGAAACTGCGCGACGAGTGGCTCACCGCCCGGCGGGATCTGCTCGACCGCACCAACCGGGCCCGCGAGATGGCCCAGGAGGCCGACCGGCTGAGGTTCGCGCTCACCGAGATCGACCGGGTTGCACCGACACCCGGCGAGGACGAGACGCTCGTCAGCGATATCCGCCGACTCTCCGAACTGGACTCCGTCCGCGAGGCTGCGGCCGGTGCCCGACTGGCGCTCACGGGAGCCGACGACGAGGCCCCCGGCACCGAACCTCGTTCTGCCACAGACACTCTGGCCCGTGCGGTGAACCTGCTCGATGCCACCGCCGATACCGCGTTGCGGGCGCTGGGGCGTCAACTCGACGAGGTCCTGAGCGTCGTCGGCTACGTGGCGCGCGAGCTGGGGGACTACCTGGCCGGCCTGCCCGGCGACGCCAGCGCGCTGGAGACCAAGCTGGCCCGACAGGCCGAACTGCGCAGCCTGACCCGCAAGTACGCCGCGGACGTCGACGGCGTACTTGCCTGGGCAACCACATCCAGGCAGCGGCTGGCCCAGTTGGACGTCTCGGAGGTAGGCGGGCTGGCCGACCGGGTTGACGAACTGGCCGGCAAGGTTGGCGCCGCCGCGGCCGAGTTGTCGAAGGCCAGGGCCAAGGCAGCCGGCCGACTGGCCAAGGCGGTGACCGCCGAGTTGGCCGGCCTGGCGATGGCCGAGGCCGATTTCACCGTTGCGGTGGCATTGATGGCGGCCCGCCCGGAGGACACCGCTCCACTGCGGTTGCCGTCCGGCGACCTGGCGCACGCGGGCTCCGACGGCGTTGACGTGGTCGAGTTCGGCTTCACCGCGCACCGTGGCACCTCTGCCGCCGTTCGAGGGGACCCCGTTACGGGTGGGCCGGGCGACTCGGTGCTGCCGCTGGCCAAAAGCGCCTCGGGCGGCGAACTGTCCCGGGTGATGCTGGCACTGGAGGTCGTGCTGTCGGCCGGCGCCGAGGGCACCACGATGGTGTTCGACGAGGTCGACGCGGGCGTCGGCGGCCGGGCGGCGGTGCAGATCGGACGCCGGCTGGCCCGGCTGGCGCGCACCCACCAGGTGATCGTGGTGACCCATCTGCCGCAGGTCGCGGCCTACGCCGACACCCATCTGGTGGTCGAGGGCGCCGGGGAGGCCAGCGAGGTCCGCCGACTCGACGACGAACAGCGGGTGGCCGAGTTGGCCCGGATGCTGGCCGGCCTGGGGGAGTCCGACACCGGCCGGGCCCATGCCCGCGAACTGCTCGCCGCGGCACGCGACGGGCGGGACTGACCCCGAAAACTTGTTGCACGATTGTTGTTGCAAAAGTGACGAAATGTAACTCCTGAGGCTGTTGTTACGGCGCGCCTACCCGTTCGAGGCCTCCGACGCGGCCAAAATCGGGCCCATGAAGATGTCTGCACTCCTCTCCCGCAATACCGGTTCGCGACCTGGTGTCACCGGGTCAGCCCGAGTCGACCGCGACATCGACCGG
>CAMCWJ010000348.1 GCA_945882475.1 Bifidobacterium breve | reverse complement strand
GGCCGTCGGGGTGGCCCGGGCAGCCCTTGAGGAACTGCGCGCCATCCTCACGCATGCAGGCGTGGAGATCTCCTACGACAAGCCCGCGCACGCCCAGAGTGCGGCGGCCGCGGAGTTCCTGCGCATGGAGGCCGACTGGGAGGCCGGCTACCTGCTGACGGTGCGCTCGGCCTGGCAGGCCGACAACTCCATCCCGAACTCCAAGGAAGCTTCGATGGGCAAGGCCAAGGCCGCCCGGGTGGCCAGCGACATCACCCTCAAGTCCGTCGAGATGGCAGGCACCACAGGCTATTCCGAGCAGACCCTGCTGGAGAAGTGGGCGCGGGACTCCAAGATCCTCGACATCTTCGAAGGCACCCAGCAGATCCAACTGCTGGTGGTGGCACGGCGTCTGTTGGGGCTGAGTTCGGCCGAACTGAAGTAGTCGCTACCGTCATGGCCATGGATTCCTTCCGGGCACTACTGGCACGCGCAGACGGCGATGCGATCACCGCGACGATCGAGACCCTCACCGCGGCGGACCTGCCGCCCGGGGATGTCACGATCCGGGTCGAGTACTCCAGCGTCAACTACAAGGACGCGCTGGCGCTGACGCCCCGCGGTGGCGTGGTGCGGGAGTACCCGATCGTTCCGGGCATCGACCTCACCGGTGAGGTGGTGGAGTCCTCAGCACCGGAGTTTCCCGTTGGGACAAAGGTTCTCGCGCACGGCTACCAGATCGGCACCGGCCACCACGGCGGCTACGCGGAATACGCCCGGCTGCCGGCCGATCAGGTGGTCGCCCTCGGCTCGCTGACGCCCTTCGAGGGCGCCGCGATCGGCACCGCCGGGTTCACCGCGGCGATGAGCGTGCAGGCTCTGCAGCGTCACGGCATCGCCCCCGGTGACGGGCCGGTCGTGGTCACCGGCGCCACCGGCGGCGTCGGTTCGGTCAGCGTCGATCTGCTGGGCGCCGCCGGGTACGAGGTAGTGGCCTCCACCGGCAAGCCCGAAGCCGCCGAACATCTCCGGAGACTGGGGTCCGCGGAGGTCATCGGCCGGCTGCCCGCAGACCCCGACGCCAAACCCCGGCCGCTGGCCAAGACCCGCTGGGCCGCCGCGGTGGACTGCGTCGGCGGGGCCACCCTGGCCGACGTGCTGAGCACCCTGAACTACGGCGGTGCCATCGCCGCCAGTGGGCTCACCGGGGGTGCGGCGCTGAGCACCACCGTGATGCCGTTCATCCTGCGCGGGGTGTCCCTGCTGGGTATCGACTCGGTGCTCATGCCGATCGGGCCGCGCCGCGCGCTGTGGGAGCAACTGGGCGGGGCCCTCAAGCCCCCGCACCTCGCCGACGTCACCCACGAGGTCGATCTGGCCGACGTGGTCGCGGTGATCGATGAGGTCCGGGCCGGCCGCTATTCCGGCCGCGCAGTGGTCCGCGTCAGCTGAACGAGTACCCAGATACGAAAGCGGGCCGCCGGCAATGCCGACGGCCCGCTTGTCGTCTCAGGCCTAGCCCGCGGGTGCCGGGGGCGTAGCGCCGAGCACGCGCTGCAGATCGGGCTTCATCGCCTGCAGTTCGCGGCCCCAGTAGGCCCAGTTGTGCGTGCCGTTGTCCGGGAAGTTGAACACCCCGTTGCGGCCGCCGGCCGCCAGGTAGTTGTCCTTGAAGGTCCGGTTGGTGCGAATCGTCAGACCCTCGAGGAAGGTGGCCGGCACGTCGCCGCCGCCGAGCTCGTTGGGCTGACCGTTGCCGCAGTACACCCACAGCCTGGTGTTGTTGGCGACCAGTCGGGGGATCTGAACCATCGGGTCGTTGCGCTTCCACGCCGGGTCGCTGGACGGGCCCCACATGTCGTTGGACTTGTAGCCGCCGGCGTCACCCATGGACACGTTGATCAAGCCCGGCCACCAACCCTCGGAGGGGTTGAGGAAGCCCGACATCGATCCTGCGTAGATGAACTGATCCGGGTGCCAGGCCGCCAGGCTCATCGAGGCCGAACCGGCCATCGACAGACCGATCGCGGCACTGCCGGTGGGCTTGACCTGACGGTTCGCCTGCAACCACGCCGGCGCTTCCTGGGTCAGGAAGGTCTCCCACTTGTAGGTCGAGCAGCCGGCTTTGCCGCAGGCGGGCCGATACCAGTCGGCGTAGAAGCTGGACTGGCCACCCACCGGCATCGAGATAGACAGGCCGGAGTCGAGGTACCACTCGAACGCCTGGGTGTTGATGTCCCAGCCGTTGAAGTCTTCCTGCGCGCGCAGGCCGTCGAGCAGCCAGACGTTCGGCGAGTTCTCTCCGCCGCTCTGGAACTGGACCCGAATGGCGCGGCCCATGCTCGCGGACGGGACGTCGAGGTACTCCACGGGCAGGCCGGGACGCGAGAACGCGCTCGCGGTCGCCGATTCGCCGACCAGGCCGATCAGACCGGGCAGAGCCGCGGCAGCCACTGCTGCGACGCCGATCCGGCGCGACCAATTCCGCACCTTGTCGAAGACAGACTTCACCGATCCACCCTTGCTTTCTTTTCCCGATTGTCGGACTGTAAGAAACGAGTAAATCACGGCCCCGAGGGCCAGCGAAAATCCAACCCACCGGCGATTTACGAAATCCCTTGTCAGAGCTGTGAACGAAAACTAAAGTCGCCTTCAGTTTTCCTGATCGGCCGGCCCGGGGAGCAACCATGGAATCCTTCATTCGCCTGCGCAAAGGCACCACGCCGAAGCGGATGCACGCCGATCTGGGCGGCCTCAAGGATGACGAATTGGGCCGCGGCGGCTTTTCCGGCCGTACCGCGAGCCTGTACCGCCGCAACGATCCGACGCAGTTTCGGGCCGCGGGCCCGTTGCGGCCGGTCGATGTGCTCGCCGACCAGCTGAAACCCGGCGACGCCACCGACGCCACCGGCGCTCCGCTGCTGCTGTTCTCCAACCCTGATTGCCGGATCTCACTGAGCCGCCGGGCCGAGGCCATGCCGTTCTACGTTCGATACATCGACGGCGACCTGCTGTGTTTCGTGCACCAGGGGTCCGGCCGCCTGGAGACCGAGTTCGGTCCGCTGGACTACCGCACCGGCGACTGGATCTACTTCCCGAAGGCGTGCACCTGGCGGCAGGTGCCGGA
>CAMCWJ010000347.1 GCA_945882475.1 Bifidobacterium breve | reverse complement strand
TGCGAACTGATGCACAGCAACGAGCCGGTGCACACCTGGCAGTAGCGGCGCAGTTCGGAGTCGTCTACGGCCGCGGCGGCGGCGCGGGGGGTGCGGGCGGCTGTGCGGGACCACCTTGGGGCCTCAGTTCCAGGGGCCCGTCAGGCCTCGGCCCGTCCGGTCTGCCGTCGGGCCGCAGCAGCATCCGCTGCGGCCCCATGTGATGTTGACCCATGCCACCACCTCGGTGGTGGCCTGCGTCACCGTCACGTCCCAGGACAAATCCGGTGAAGAACACCGCGCCGGCGACGAACACGGTGCCGGCGACGATCGCAACCCATGCTGCGGCTTGATAGAGGCGGTTGGGACGGCGACGGTGCGGTTGCCGGGTCGGGTTCGGTTCGGCAGTGGCAGATGATTCGATTTCCGTGGTTTCAGTCATGAGGTCATCGTTGCGCCAAAGCCCATGCGCGCGATGGGCCTCAGCTATGAACCGGCTATGAGACGCCGCCGGAGTGGGACGGCGGAGCCTTCACCCCCCGCGAGCTGTGCATCACAGCGAGGCTGCGAGTAACTCGGCGATCTGAATCGTGTTGAGTGCGGCACCCTTGCGGAGGTTGTCGCCGGAGATGAACAGCGCCAGGCCGCGGCCATCGGGCACGCCGGGATCGCGGCGGATCCTGCCGACCAGTGCATCGTCGGCGCCCGCCGCCGCCAACGGGGTCGGCACATCGACCAACGTGACGCCCGGTGCGGATGCCAGTAGCTCGGCCGCCCGCTGTGGCGAAAGGGGTTGTGCAAACTCGGCGTTGATCGACAGCGAGTGGCCGGTGAAGACCGGTACCCGCACACACGTTCCGCTGACCGCGAGGTCTTCGATGCCGAGGATCTTGCGACTCTCGTTGCGAAGCTTCTGGTCCTCGTCGGTCTCGCCGGAACCGTCATCCACCAGCGAACCGGCCAGCGGGATGACGTTGAAGGCGATCGGGGCCACGTACTTGTCCGGCGCCGGAAACTCCACCGCGCCGCCGTGGTGCACGAGTTCCTCGACGCCGTCGATCACTGCGCGGGACTGGGTGGCCAACTCCTCCACGCCGGCCAGACCACTGCCGGAGACCGCCTGGTAGGTCGAGACCACGATGCGCACCAGTTGGGCCTCGTCATGGAGCACCTTGAGTACCGGCATCGCCACCATGGTGGTGCAGTTCGGGTTGGCGATGATGCCCTTGGCCAACCGCACACCGCGCACATCGCGGTCGAAGTTGACCTCGCTGACTACCAGTGGGACGTCCGCGTCCTTCCGCCAGGCCGACGAGTTGTCGATCACCGTCACCCCGGCGGCGGCGAACCGCGGCGCCTGCACCCTCGACATAGTGGCGCCCGCGGAGAACAGCGCGATATCCAGACCGGTGGGATCGGCGGACTCGGTGTCCTCGACCTCGATCTCCTGGCCCCGGAAGGCCAACTTGCGGCCCTGCGACCGCGATGAGGCGAAGAAACGAACGCTGGTGGCCGGAAAGTTACGCTCCTCCAACAGTTTTCGCATGACCTGGCCCACCTGGCCGGTGGCGCCCACTACGCCGATGCTGACCATTCAGCGCCCCGTCCCGCCGTAGACGACCGCTGCCTCGTCGCCGCCGAGATTGAACGCCTCGTGTAGTGCGCCGACTGCTTTATCGAGTTCGGTGTCCTTGACCAGCACCGAGATCCGGATCTCCGAGGTCGACATCAGATCGATGTTCACGCCCACCCGGGCCAATGCCTCACAGAACGTGGCGGTCACGCCGGGGTGGCTGCGCATCCCGGCGCCGACGAGGGACACCTTGCCGATGTGGTCGTCGTAGCGCACCTCAGTGAAACCGATATCGCCCTGCCGCGCGGTGAGCTTCGCGACAGCCGTCGGACCGGAGTCGCGCGAGCAGGTGAAGGTGATATCGGTCTTGCCGTCCTCCACTTTGGAGATGTTCTGCAGCACCATGTCGATGTTGACGTCGGCATCGGCGACCGCGCGAAAGACCTTGGCGGCGTAGCCCGGAACGTCGGGCAGGCCGACAACGGTGACCTTGGCCTCGCTGCGGTCGTGGGCAACTCCGGTCAGAATGGCGTCTTCCATGGGAATGTCCTCGATTGATCCAGTGACTATCGTTCCGGGCTTGTCCGAGTAGGAGGATCGGACATGGATCGGAACGTTGTAACGACGGGCGTATTCCACACACCGCAGCATCAGCACCTTCGCGCCGCAGGCCGCCATCTCGAGCATCTCCTCGAATGTGACGGTGTCGAGGTGGCGGGCGTTGGGCACGATGCGCGGGTCGGCGGTGAAGATGCCGTCGACGTCGGTGTAGATCTCGCAGACGTCGGCGTGCAACGCCGCGGCCAGTGCCACGGCAGTGGTGTCCGATCCGCCGCGGCCCAGTGTGGTGACGTCCTTGCTGTCCTGGCTGACCCCCTGGAAGCCGGCCACCAGCACGATCTGGCCGTCATCGAGGGCGGCGCGCAGCCGGCCCGGCGTGACGTCGATGATCTTGGCGTTGCCGTGCGTGCCGGTGGTGATCACGCCGGCCTGCGAGCCGGTGAACGAGCGCGCCTGCGCCCCGATGGACTCGATGGCCATCGCGACCAGAGCGTTGGAAATCCGTTCGCCCGCGGTCAGCAACATGTCCAGCTCGCGCGGGGGCGGGGTGTCGCACACCTGGCGGGCCAGGTCGAGCAGTTCGTCGGTGGTGTCACCCATCGCCGAGACCACCACGACGACGTCGTTGCCCTGTCGCCTGGTTTCGACGATGCGCTCAGCGACACGACGGATCCGTTCGGCATCGGCCACCGAGGATCCGCCGTATTTCTGCACGACGAGCGCCACTGTCTGCCCTTTCCAGGCGGGGTTGAGCATTAAGGATAAGGGGTGCGGCCAGCCGCTATCCCCCTCCCCGGAGGACCGCGCCGGCTCAGTCGCCGGGGACCAACGACGCCGCCACCTGCGCCCCGCCCGCCAACGCGGCGATCACCAGAAACAGTCCCAGGGTCGGCCAGACCCACATCCGCGCGGCCCGGCTGGCCGCGATGACCGTCCCGACCACCGCCAGCAGCACCGCCGCGCCGGCGCCGCCCCAGGTCACCAGATAGGCCCACATCA
>CAMCWJ010000346.1 GCA_945882475.1 Bifidobacterium breve | reverse complement strand
AGACGTTCAGCAGGGGGTGAAAGTCGTTGCAGCCGTGCGGCCTCAGCGCAGCAGAGTCTTCGCCGCCGCCTCGCCGCTCGAATAGGCACCGTGCACGGTGCCCGCATGATCGCGCGAACAGGCCTCGCCCGCGAAGACGCGGCGACCATCGGGCTCGGCGAGCGCATCGCGGTCCGCCAGCGAGCCACCGACGCCGATGAACGAGTAGCTTCCGAGCGAAAAGGGATCGACCGACCACGCTGAGCGGAGCAGACCAGTCGACGCGGAAACCTCCGGGAACGCTGGTGTCAGCGCGGCCGACGCGCTCGCGATCACCTCGGCGTCGGTCATGGCTTCGACGGCGCGGGCGAACTCCCCGGCGTTGAACATCATCAGTGCGGGCACGTCCACCAGGCTGGTCAGGCTCAAGGACTCCACCCACTGACCCCGCCCCGATGCGGAGGGAACGATATCGATGAGCTCTGCGTCGTCCGGCCAGAATTGAGACTCGAAGCGAAGGCAGCTCTTCGAGAGGGTACCCATCCCGAGCTTGGCGATAGCCCTCGACTTCGGCTCCGACAGCGCCGGTGAGAACTGGATCGAGCCCGCCTTGAGGACACCGAGTGGCACGGTGACGACCACTGCACCGGCTTCGAAGTCGCCTTGCGAGGTGACGACGACCGCACGGTCACCGGAGGTGTCGACGCGTGAGACGACGTGGCCGAGGCGTACATCGAGCCCGTTCGCCACCGCCGCCACGACCTTGTCGTAGCCCTCGGGCAGGAGCGCGTCGCCACCGCCCTCATCGGCGCCGTCGTCGAAATTCGTCGCTGACAGATTCACGGTGTCGGTGGCGTACTCGTGCTCGATCGACTCGGTGATGCCCATCTCGATGTCGAGTAGCTCCGACGGATCGAGATCTGCGGCGGCGATGGCGCGGTCGAGCGCGGCCCGAAGTGGTTCGTCGGTGTCGGGGGACCCCTCGCGGCCTGCCTCGACCAACTCGGCCACCTGCTCCTCGATACCGTCGAGCGCGTCGTCGCCAAGCGGCTTGCCGTCCGCGCCGTACGTGTTGGACTCATAGTCAGTGGCCTGTGTCTTGATGCCCTTCGCCGCGGCGAGAGCGGCGATCGGGTTGTTCTCGACGCCGTGGATCCAGGACGCGCCGAGCTCCACGGGAACACCCCAGGACCGATCCGTGTAGATGCGGCCACCGAGGCGATCACGCGCCTCCAGCACGATGACTCGGCGTCCGTTCGAAACGAGCACCTCAGCGGCGCGCAATCCCGCGATGCCGGCTCCGATGACGAGCACGTCGGCATTTCGCTCGGTCGACCCGGGCGCGGGTGCAGATGTCGATGTCGGGGCCGAGTTCTGTTCCGATTCGGACGCCCCGCAGCCGACGGCCAGGCTCGCAGGTAACCCCAAGGCAACCAGCCGGACAAAGTTGCGGCGCGGAAGCGGGATCATGCCCGCGAGGTTATCGCTCCATGGCGGCTGTCGAGGCGGTTAGATAGAGCCCATGCGAATCGGAGTACTCACCGGCGGCGGCGACTGTCCCGGTCTCAACGCGGTGATCCGGGCGGTCGTGCGGACCTG
Source organism: Bifidobacterium breve (assembly GCA_945882475.1). Lineage (GTDB taxonomy): Bacteria > Actinomycetota > Actinomycetes > Mycobacteriales > Mycobacteriaceae > Mycobacterium. The sequence goes on along the minus strand of CAMCWJ010000346.1, from coordinate 1,545 downwards.
CGACGCCCGTTACGGATCCTCGGTCGTCGGGTTCCTCGACGGCTGGCGGGGTCTGCTGGAGGACCGCCGCATCCAGTTGCACAACGACGACCGCAACGACCGGTTGCTGGCCAAGGGCGGCACCATGCTGGGCACCGCCAGGACCAATCCCGAGAGGCTGCGGGCCGGCCTGGATGACATCAAGCGGACCCTGGAGGACAACGGGATCGACGTGCTCATCCCGATCGGCGGTGAGGGCACGCTGACCGCGGCGCATTGGCTCTCCGAGGAGGGCGTTCCGGTGGTCGGGGTGCCCAAGACCATCGACAACGACATCGACTGCACCGACGTCACCTTCGGCCACGACACCGCCCTGATGATCGCCACCGAGGCCATCGACCGATTGCACAGCACCGCCGAATCGCATCAGCGGGTGATGCTGGTTGAGGTGATGGGCCGGCACGCCGGCTGGATCGCGCTGAACTCCGGGCTGGCCTCCGGCGCGCACATGACGCTGATCCCCGAGCAACCCTTCGATGTCGAGGAAGTGTGCCGGCTGGTGAAGAAGCGGTTCCAACGCGGCGAGTCGCACTTCATCTGTGTGGTTGCCGAGGGCGCCAAGCCCGCCGAGGGCTCCATGGCGCTGCGCAAGGGTGGCATGGACGAGTTCGGCCATGAGCGCTTCACCGGGGTCGCCCAGCAACTCGCGACAGAGGTCGAGAAGCGGATCAAGAAGGAGGTGCGGGTCACCGTCCTCGGGCACGTCCAGCGCGGCGGCACGCCCACCGCTTATGACCGGGTGCTGGCCACCCGGTTCGGGGTCAACGCCGCCGACGCCGCCCATGCCGGTGAATACGGCGTGATGGTCTCGCTGCGCGGCGAGGACATCGGCCGGGTGCCGCTGGCTGAGGCCGTTCGGCAGCTCAAACTGGTGCCGCAGAGCCGCTACGACGACGCGGCGGCCTTCTTCGGCTGAGCGCTCCCCGAGTGTGAATCCTCAGCGACGACTCGATGCAGATCTCGCAGAGGCTTCACACTCGACGGCGGGGAATCCGGCCCAACTAAGATTCTCGCCATGACGACCGCCGGCGGAATCGCTGCACAGGCCGACCTGCTCGAGTACGACGACGTGGTGGCACGGTTCGACCCGGTGCTGGGACTGGAAGTCCACGTCGAACTCTCGACGGCCACCAAGATGTTCTGCGGATGCGCGACGGACTTCGGTGCGCAGCCCAACACCCAGGTGTGCCCGGTCTGCCTGGGTATGCCCGGCGCGCTGCCGGTGCTCAACGAGGTGGCGGTGGAATCCGCCATCCGCATCGGCCTGGCACTGAACTGCGAGATCGCGTCGTGGTGCCGGTTCGCCCGGAAGAACTACTTCTACCCGGATCAGCCGAAGAACTACCAGATCTCCCAGTACGACGAGCCGATCGCGTTCAACGGCTACCTCGATGTGCCACTGGACGACGGCAGCACGTTCCGGGTCGAGATCGAGCGCGCACACATGGAGGAGGACACCGGCAAGCTCACCCACATCGGCAGCGAGACCGGACGCATCCACGGCGC
>CAMCWJ010000345.1 GCA_945882475.1 Bifidobacterium breve | reverse complement strand
ACGCCGCGGTTGTCACCGTCGACAACACCGGGGCGCTGACGGCCGTGGGGCCGGGCACCGCGACGATCACCGCAACCTACAAGTGGGCCATCCCGTACGGAAACGGAACGGTTCGCAACGATTACGTGCTGGCCACCATGAACGTGACGGTCACGTAGCGCAACGCCTCAGCCATCCGCAGGCCCGTCGGCCAGCCCCGCCGAGCCACCCTCAGGCGGGTCGGACTTCTCGAACTCGGCGATCGCCGAGTCGAAGTCGATGCCGCTGACGTCCCCGCCGATCACCCGGTCGATGAACGAAGCCGGGTCGTCGAGATCGTCGGCCGACGGCATCAGGTCGGGGTGGTTCCACACCGCGTCGCGCGCATCGATGCCGGCGGCAGCAGTGAGCCGCTCCCACAGCACCGCGGCCTCACGCATCTTGCGCGGCCGCAACTCCAACCCCACCAGGGTGGTGAAGGTCTGCTCGGCCGGGCCGCCGGTGGCCCGCCGCCGCCGCAGCATCTCCGAGAGCGCGGCGGTGCCGGGGATCCGATCACCCAGGGCGGCGGTGACGACCGTCTGCACCCAGCCCTCGATCAGCGCCAGCGTGCCCTCTAGGCGTTCCAGTGCCGCCGCCTGCTCAGGGGTGGACTTCGGCTCGAACATCCCTTGGGAGAGCAGCTTTTCCATCGCGGCCGGGTCGGTCAGCGCGGCCGGGTCCAGGCCCTGCGCCAACTCCTCCATGCCGCTCATGTCGATCTTCATGCCGGTGGCGTAGGCCTCGACCGCGTTGAGCAACTGGCCCGAGAGCCACGGAACCCCGGAGAACAACCGATGGTGCGCGGCCTCGCGGGCGGCCAGGAAGGTCAGGATTTCGCTGCGCGGCTGCTCGAGGTCTTCGGAGAGCGCCTCGATGGCGGCCGGCATCAGCGCCCCGATTCCCTTGGGCCCCAACGGCAATCCGGTGTCGGTGGAGGTCAGCACCTCCTGGGACAGCCGGCCCAGCGCCTGGCCCAGTTGCGAACCGAACGCCATGCCGCCCATCTGGGTCATCATCGCCATCAACGGCCCGGCCATCGCCTTGGCCTCCTCGGGCAGCGCCGAGGCCCACACCGACGAAATCTGTTGGGCCATCGGGTCGCACAGCCGCTTCCAGGTGTTCAGGGTGTTGTCCACCCAGTCCTGCGGGGTCCACGCCACGGCCTTGGTGACCCCGGCGGGCAGCGCGGTCACCCCGTCGAGCCAGGTGTCGGCCAGGTGCAGCGCGTCGGCGATCGCCCCGGCGGTGGCCTCGGGCACCGGCGCGGTGAAGCCGATCGAGGTCGACGCCAACTGGCGGGCCAGGTCGTAGTTCACCGGGCCGGCGTTGGCCCCGCCGGCCATCGAGGCGCCCGCGCCGCTGAACATCTGGCCCAGCTTGGAAAAGATCTGGCCGAGGTCGGCCATGTTGAACTCACCGGCGGGGTCGCCGCCCGGGCGGTTCTGCTTGTCACGGTCGGGGTCGTCTCCGGGGGAGAACCCGAAGGGCAGGTCAGCCATGCCCTTCACCGTACTCACCCGGGGCGGGCCGGTGAATGCCGGAAGTTAGGGTGGTCGGCGTGAGCAGGCGGATTCGGACGCTGATCGTGGCGCTGGTGCCGATCGTGGTGTTCGTGTTGCTGCTGGCGGTGGTGACGGTGCCGTTCGTGTCGCTGGGGCCGGGCCCGACGTTCAACACCCTCGGCGAGTACGACGGCAAGCCGGTGGTGGCTATCGAGGGCACCCCGGTCAAGCCCACCTCGGGCAACCTCAACATGACCACGGTGTCCCAGCGCGACGGCCTGACCCTGGGTCAGGCGCTGGTGCTGTGGGCTTCGGGCAGCCAGCAGCTGGTGCCGCGCAACCTGGTGTATCCGCCGGAGAAGTCCCGCGAGGAGATTGAGAAGTCCCAGAACGCCGACTTCCGCAACTCCGAGGACAACGCCGAGTACGCCGCGCTGGACTACCTGAAGTACCCGAGGGCGGTCACGGTGGGCCGGGTCACCGACCCGGGGCCCTCGGTGGGCAAGCTGCAGGCCGGCGACGCCATCGACGCCGTCGACGGCACCAAGGTCGCCGACGTCGCGGCGTTCACCGGGCTGATGAAGTCCACCAAGCCGGACCAGGAGATCGTCCTGGACTACCGCCGCAAGAACTCCCCGGCCGGCACCGCCCGGATCACCCTGGGCCGCAACGACGACCGCGACTACGGCTACCTGGGCATCGCCGTCCTCGACGCCCCGTGGGCGCCGTTCACCGTCGATTTCAACCTGGCCAACGTCGGCGGGCCGTCGGCGGGGCTGATGTTTAGCCTGGCCGTCATCGACAAACTGACCACTGGGGACCTCAACGGCTCGAAGTTCATCGCCGGCACCGGGTCGATCAGCGGCGAGGGCAAGGTCGGCCCGATCGGCGGCATCACCCACAAGATGGCCTCGGCCGCCGACGCCGGGGCGACGGTGTTCCTGGTGCCGGCCGAGAACTGCGACGAGGCCCGCACCGCGCGCGAAGACCCCATGCAACTGATCAAGGTCGACACCCTGCCGCAGGCCGTCGACGCCCTGCGCACCCTGACCTCCGGCGGCCAACCTCCGCAGTGTTGAGCCATGCGTAGAGTTGGGATCGTGACTGCGGCGGGACTTCGACGATGAGTATGCGTGCCCCTTCTCCCCGGATGCCGGCGCTGAGTCGGCGCAACCGCGGGCTGGGCGTGGTGGCCATCGCGCTGATGGCAGTGCTGCTCATCGGCCCGCGGTTCATCGACACCTACGTCAACTGGCTGTGGTTCGGCGAACTCGGCTACCGCTCGGTGTTCACCAAGGTGCTCTTCACCCGCCTGATCGTGTTCCTGGTGACCGCGCTGCTGATCGGGGCGGTGGTGTTCGCCGCGATGGCGCTGGCCTACCGGACCCGGCCGGTGTTCGTGCCCACCATGGGCCCGGCCGATCCGGTGGCCCGCTACCGCACCGCGGTGCTAGGCCGGATGCGGCTGTTCGCCTTCGGCGTCCCGGCGCTGATCGGGCTGATGTCGGGCCTGGTGGCCCAGGGCTACTGGGATCGCATCCAGCTGTTCCTGCACGGCGGCAGCTTCGGCATCACCGACCCGCAGTTCGGCCGCGATCTGGG
>CAMCWJ010000344.1 GCA_945882475.1 Bifidobacterium breve | reverse complement strand
ACCACCGACACCACTTCGCCAAAGATAGTGTCCACCAAGGCATTAAGCATCTCCTACGCCACCACCCAAGGCCGTCAGGAGCAGACGGACGTCGGGCTGCCGTGGACCAAGAAGACCATCGGCGGTCGCGGCTTCCGGGCATCGGTCACCGCGCAGTACGCCGGCGCGGGAACCATCGCCTGCCGGATCGTCGTCGGCAGGAAAGTCATCGCTGAGCAGACCGCGGTCGGCCCCTATCCGGTGGTGGAGTGCCGCAGTCCCTAGCCCGGGCCTGCGACGGGTTGTGTCACAAAGTCGATGAGTTCCTCGACCCGGCCGATCAGTTCAGGTTCCAGATCGGTCCAGTCACCCACTGAGCCGCGGATCCGCTGCCACGCGCGGGCGATGTCGGCCTGGTTGCGGTGCGGCCAGCCCAGGGCCGCGCAGATACCGTGCTTCCACTCCACGGTCCGCGGCACCGTCGGCCACGCTGTCAGGCCCAGTCGGGCGGGCTTGACCGCCTGCCAGATATCGACGTACGGGTGACCGACGACGAGGGTGTGCCCGCCGCCCGGGCCGGTGCGCACCGCCTCGGCGATGCGGGCCTCCTTCGAGCCGGCCACCAGGTGGTCCACCAGGACACCGAGGCGCCGGCCCGGGCCGGGGCGAAAGTCAGCGACGATATCGGCGAGATCGTCGACGCCGCCCAGGTATTCGACCACCACGCCCTCGACCCGAAGGTCGTCGCCCCACACCTGCTCGACGAGTTCGGCATCGTGGCGGCCCTCCACGTAGATCCGGCCGGCCAGCGCCACCCGGGCGCGGGTGGCGACCTTCACCGAACCGGACGCGGTGCGCGCGGCGGGCGACCCGGTGGTGGGCTGCGGCGCGGTCAGGATCACCGGTCGGCCCTCGACGAGGAAGCCCGGGCCCAACGGGAACACCCGGGTGCGCCGATCGCGGTCCTCGAGTTCGACACGGCCGCCCTCGATACGCACGATTGCGCCGACGAAGCCCGACTGCGGGTCCTCCACCACCAGTCCCACCTCTGCGCAGCACGGTGCCGAGCGGACCTTGCGGGAGTGGTGCGGGTCGTCGGCGAGCACGTCGGGGCCATAGCGATCAGACACGCCGGTGATCGTATGCGCCGTGGAATAACATCGGCGAGATGTTGCTCGTCGGCGCGCAGGCAAGGGAGGAAAGGCGATGGTCGAGTACAAGGTTCTGACCGAGAGGGACTCGCGGTTCGCGGGCGCATTCGACGAGGCCGCCCTGGAGTCCGCCTTGAACAGCTATGCCGCCGAGGGGTGGCGGGTGGTCAGTGGCTTCCTGGTGAGCAGCCTGTGGAAGAGCCCCAAGAGCGAGATCATGATGATTCTGGAAAGGGACGTGAACGGGTGAGGCAGGTTTGGCACCAACGAGTGCCGGCCGATCAGAGCCCGAAGAACGCCAACGCCTGCGCGATATAGACCACGTACGGGATGGGGCTGTACGGGCCCGTCTGGTTCTGGCTGAGCACCATGCCGATCAGGCCGGTACTGGGGCTGACGAAGAACGTTGTGCCGTAGGTGCCCGACCACCAGAAGTCGCCGGTCCGGTCGAACGTCGACGTGGCGTCCCCGTCAACCACCACGGCCATACCGAGTCCCCAGCCGAGGCCTTCGATGCCGTTGTCCGCGAGAACGCCCGACTGAACGGCGGCGGTTGTCATCAGGTCGACGGTTTCCGGCTTGAGGATCTGAATGCCCCGATACGTCCCGTGGTTCCAGAGCATCGACGCGAAGCGCATGTAGTCGCTCGCGGTCGAGACGAGTCCACTTCCGCCCGGCGTCCAGTCCATAGGTTCGCCGCCCGATCGATCAACGGCCACGAGCCGGCCCTTCGAATCCTGGGTGTACATGGTGGCCAGTCCGGTAAGCGCGGATTCGGAGGTGATGAACTCGGTCGACGTCATGCCCAGCGGCGCCAGGATCCGGTCGACCACGAAATCACCGAAGGGATCGCCGCTGGCCACTTCGACCACGCGGGCGAGCACATCCGCGGACCAGCCGTAGCGCCAGGTGCTGCCCGGCTGCTCGTAGAGGGGCGCGGTGAAGATCCCATCGACGCGCTCGGCGAGGGTGCCCGAGCCCGCGTAGATATTGTTCTCGGCCCACAGCGCATCGAGGTCCGAGGTGCCGCCGTTGCCGCCGATCCCCGAGGCGAACTTCAGCAGATCCCGCACCGTCACCGGCCGGTCGAGCGGGACGGTAGGGATCGTCCCATCCGTGGCGTCCGGGCTGGTCGCGACCCGAAGGTTGGCGGCGGCGGGAATGTAGTCCGAGACCGGATCGTCGAGGCCCAGGCGGCCCTCTTCGACGAGGATCATGGCTGCGACCGCCGTGATGGGCTTGGTCATCGAGGCGATGCGGAAACGGGTGTCGAGTTCCATGGCCGTGCGCGAGGCGATGTCCGCGTAGCCGGCTGTCGAGGTGTGGACGATCTGGCCATCGCGGGCGAACATCGCCACGTAGCCGGACTGGAGTCCCAGCAACGCCCCGGCGTCGAGGAACACGTCGAGGCCAATGCGCGACAGCAACGAAAGCTTGGGTGCGCCCGGGCCGGCGCTGCGCCCGTCGGCGCCCGACATGGCGGCCGCGCCGCCGTTGACCCCGGCGCCACCGATGCCACCGAGGCCCCCGGCACCGACGAGTGACGCACCGCCGGCGTCGCCGCCGTCACCACCGAGACCGCCGTCAGGACCGCCGGCCCCGCCGTCGCCGCCGGGGCCCGCGAACAACCCGCCGGAACCGCCCTTGCCGCCCGCCCCGCCAACCGTCGTGGCCGCACCACCGTGGCCGCCGGCACCGAACCATCCGGCCGCACCGCCGTTACCGCCGGCGAACCCGTCGCCACCGTTGCCGATGATTCCGCCGATGCCGCCATTGCACGCACCGGTGGTGCAGGCTCCGGCGTAGCCGGTATAGGAGTAGCCGTCACCGACCAGCAGGCCACCGTTCGGGTTGTCGGCGGTGCCGTTGCCGACAAACACTCGCAGCACGCTGCCCGGTTGCCAGGTGGCTTTTGGCGTGGAGACCGCCGATGCCTTCGCGGTGGAGACCGCCGACGCTTTCGTGGTGGAGGGGTTCCGTTTCGCCGCAGCCTGCGGGC
>CAMCWJ010000343.1 GCA_945882475.1 Bifidobacterium breve | reverse complement strand
GGGTGCATGCCCACTGGGTCGCCGAGCCGGTCGGGGCTATCACCGACATCGCATACTTCGTGGCCGGCGAGGACTCGGAGCCGGTTTCCGAGACCGCCGATGACCGTGACCCGGTCACGATGCTGATCTCACCGAGCAGCCTCTCCGTTCAGCACACGGCATCGCGTCCGGAGAGCATCTTCCTTCGTGCGCTGAAGGAGGGGACCCTGCTCGGTGCCCGATCCGGTGACAACGGCAAGGTCTATTTCCCGCCGCGCGAAGCAGATCCTGCTACCGGCAAAGAACTCGACCAGTTCGTGGAGCTGCCCGACACTGGCACCGTCACGACGTTCGCCATCATCAACATCCCGTTCGCCGGCCAGAAGATCAAGCCACCGTATGTGGCGGCGTACATCCTGCTCGACGGCGCCGATATCCCCTTCCTGCATCTGGTCACCGAGGTCGACGCCGCCGATGTCCGGATGGGCATGCGAGTGCAGGCGGTGTGGAAGCCCCTCGAGGAGAGAGACTTCGGCATCGACACCATCGATTACTTCCGGCCCACCGGCGAACCGGACGCCGAGTACGACACCTACAAGCATCACCTGTAAAGGCCGAGCATGAGAGAAGTCGCCGTCGTCGGGTTCGCCCACGCACCGCACGTTCGCCGCACCGAGGGCACCACCAACGGTGTGGAGATGCTGCTGCCCTGTTTCGCCGAGATCTACAAAGATCTCGGTATTCAGCAATCCGATATTGACTTCTGGTGCTCGGGATCCTCGGATTACCTTGCCGGACGGGCATTTTCGTTTATCTCAGCCATCGACTCGATCGGGGCGGTACCACCGATCAACGAGAGCCACGTCGAGATGGACGCCGCCTGGGCGCTGTATGAGGCCTACATCAAGGTCCTCACAGGCGAGGTGGAGACCGCACTGATCTACGGGTTCGGCAAGTCCAGCGCAGGGACGTTGCGTCGGGTCCTGGCACTGCAAACCGATCCCTACACCGTGGCGCCCCTGGTGCCCGACGCGGTGTCGATGGCCGGATTGCAGGCCCGACTGGGCCTCGATGCCGGCAAATGGACGCTGGAGCAGATGGCGCAGGTTGCACTGGATTCGCTCTCGGCGTCACCCCGCGTCGATTCCGTGAAGCCCGCCGCATCCGTCGCCGAACTGCTTGAGCGACCGTTCTTTGCCGAACCGTTGCGCAAGCACGACTGCGCTCCGATCACCGACGGCGCGTCGGTGATGGTGATCGCCGCGGGCGACCGTGCCCGGGAATTACGCGAACGGCCCGCTTGGATAACGGGATTCGAGCACCGGATCGAGACACCGTCGATCGGCGCACGCGATCTGACTACATCTCCGTCGACTGCCACCTCGGCCCGCATCGCAACCGGTGGCGACACCGGCTCGATCGATGTCGCCGAGATCTACGCGCCGTTCAGCCACCAGCACCTGATTCTCACCGAGGCGATCGGGCTCACGCCGTCGACAAAGATCAATCCGTCGGGCGGCGCGCTGGCGGCCAACCCGATGTTCTCCACCGGACTGGAGCGTGTCGGACTCGCCGCACGCCACATCTTCGACGGATCGGCGGGACGGGTGCTGGCGCATGCCACGAGCGGCCCTGTGCTGCAACAGAATTTGGTCGCCGTACTGGAGGGCAAGTAACCATGGCCGAGTATCTGGCAGCGGTACTGGGAACCGGGCAGACGAAGTACGTCGCCAAACGCACCGACGTCTCGATGAGCGGCCTGGTGCGCGAGGCCATCGATCGGGCCCTTGCCGATAGCGGTTCGACGATGGCGGATATCGACGCCGTGGTCGTGGGTAAGGCTCCGGACTTCTTCGAGGGCGTCATGATGCCGGAGTTGTTCATGGCCGATGCCATGGGCGCCACGGGCAAGCCACTGATCCGCGTGCATACCGCCGGTTCGGTGGGCGGTTCGACGGGTGTGGTGGCCGCAAGCCTGGTCAAGTCCGGTAGGTACCGGCGGGTCCTGGCGGTCGCGTGGGAAAAGCAGTCGGAGTCAAATGCCATGTGGGCGTTGTCGATTCCGGTGCCCTTCACCAAACCGGTCGGCGCCGGTGCGGGCGGCTACTTCGCCCCGCACATCCGCGCCTACATGCGGCGCACTGGCGCACCGCCACATATCGGCGCGATGGTTGCGGTGAAGGACCGGCTCAACGGCGCGAAGAACCCGTTGGCGCACTTGCATCAGCCGGACATCACGCTGGAGAAGGTGCTGGAATCCCCGATGCTCTGGGACCCGGTCCGGTTCGACGAGACCTGCCCGTCCTCGGACGGCGCATGCGCACTCGTGATCGGCGATGAGACCATCGCTGACCAACGGGTCGCGGAGGGGCATCCGGTGGCATGGGTTCATGCCACCGCACTGCGGACCGAACCGCTGGCCTACTCGGGACGCGATCAGGTCAGCCCGCAGGCCGGCCGGGACGCCGCCGCGGCGCTGTGGAAAGCGGCCGGCATCACGAGCCCGATCGACGAGATCGACGTCGCCGAGATTTACGTGCCGTTCTCCTGGTTCGAGCCGATGTGGCTGGAAAATCTCGGCTTCGTGCCCGAGGGCGAAGGCTGGAAGCTCACCGAGGCCGGCGAGACCGCAATCGGTGGCCGGCTTCCGGTCAACCCCTCCGGCGGGGTGCTGTCCTCGAACCCCATCGGAGCCTCAGGGCTGATCCGCTTCGCCGAGGCCGCGATCCAGGTCATGGGCAAGGCCGGGGAACACCAGGTGGCCGGCGCCAAGAAGGCTCTCGGGCACGCCTACGGCGGCGGCTCGCAGTACTTCTCGATGTGGGTGGTCGGCAGCGAGAAGCCGACCAAGGTCTGAAGCCGCGCCCACCGTGCACCCGGCGTCACATTCGCCGTCGAGCGTTCAGGCAGCGTCACACTCGGCGAGGTCTCTGGGTTGTTGCCGGCGGAAGAAAACTGTAACGTGTTCTAGTTAGAGGCACGATTGCGGAGGCGACATGACTACCGACGTTCGCGAGATCGACACCGGGACCTTGCCGGACCGGTATGCCCGGGGCTGGCACTGCCTGGGCCCGGTGCGGGACTTCCTGGACGGACAGCCCCACCCCATCCACGCGTTCGGCACCAAGCTTGTGGTGTTCGCCGACTCGAAGAACGAGT
>CAMCWJ010000342.1 GCA_945882475.1 Bifidobacterium breve | reverse complement strand
CGTCGACATCCCGGTGTATCAGATCGCCGCGCCCGCGCAGGCGTGGAATAACTTCGGCGCCACCACCAACCAGTTGCTGGGCGCGCGGCCCGGCGTGTTCAACGGCGCCGTACTGGTTGGGGGGTCGCACGTTGACTCGATGCTCGGGGTCAATCCGGTCATCGACTTCGTCCTGCAGTTGGTCACCGGGTTCTCTCCGGCCGGCAGCACCGCAGCCGTCTATAACCTGAGTACCGGGTGGATCAACGACTTCTACGTCGACGCCACTCCGCAAGCCCCGCAGTACGGCCTGTACTCCGCCGCTAACGAGCAGATCATCACGGGTGGCACGGCCGCTGTCAGCCTGCCCACCCTGTACGCCAACAACCTCTCGCCGCTGGACACCGTGCTCAAAGACGTGATCGACGCTGTCGGGTCGATCTTCGGTCTGACCCCAACCCCGGTGGTCAACACCGGGGACAACGGTGTCGCCGGTTACGTGAAACCGCCGCTGTCCAACGGCGTGACCGGGGTGCGGGCCGGATCGTCGGCGTTGCTCATTCCCTCCGGGGACAACGGGGTAAGCACCTTCGCGACCTGGTACTTCCCGACCCAGGCCGACGGCTCGGTGCAAGCCAACGGCCTCATCTGGCTGCAGCACGGAAGTAGTCGCGGCCTCCAGGTGCCGTTGAACCTGGCGTACACGGCCTTGGCTCAGGCGCTGGCGCAGGAGACCAACAGCATCGTGGTGGCACCGTCCGACTATGGCACTCCGTTCGACCGGGATGCCGCCGCCACGATGTTCCTCGGCGACCGGTCTGAACTGAACATCAGCGCCAACGCGGCCGGATACTTCGGGACGCTGCCGCAGACGTTCATCCTCACCGGGCATTCCGCGGGCGGCGGGTTCGCCACCGAGGTAGCAGCGACGATCGTTGAGAACGATTACCCCGCGAAGGACGACCTGCTCGGTGTGGTGTTGTTCGACGGCTTCTCGCGCCCACCGGCTTTCCTCGAACAGTTGGAAGTGCTCAAGGCCGCCGACAAGCCCGTCTATCAAATCGCCGCCCCGCCGCAAAGTCCCGGGAACGCCTGGGGTCTGGCTACCGAGGCGATGCTCGGCGTCTACGACAACCAGTTCTTCGGCGTGCAGATCGACTTCGGCTCGCACAACGACTCGCTCGGCGGCACCGATTTCCTCGCCTATCTGGCCAACGAGATCATTCCGTTGATCGGCTACCGGCCGTCCCCGCCCGGGGGCAAGGCCGCGGTGCGCACCTTCGCCAACGGCTGGATCAACGACCTCTACGCCGACAGGGGCCCGACCAATCCGCTCTATGGCATCTACGGTCCGAACTACGTCGCCCCCGACCCCTACGATCCGGCCGGCTACAACCAGCCGATCGTGATGGGCGAGGCCGGGGCGACCACGCTGCCCGCGCCGCCGCCGGTCGTGGTCGACGCGAACCTGCCTCCGAACCAGAACTACCTGGGCACCTGGTACGAGCAGGGCAGCGTCCGACAGTTCTTCTCGATCGGCCTGGTGAACACCACCGCGACCTACAGCCTGAACGACAACGGGTCGATCAAGGTGGAGAATTCCGGCAACTACTTCTTCAACAACGGCCCGCAGTCCTCCATCACCGGGTCGGCGGTACCGGTCAACGCCTACAACACCCGCTTGCAGGTGGGCTTCTTCTTCTTCCAGCCCAACCCCGACGAACCTGCCGCAGAGCCCGGCAACTACTGGATTCTCGACTACGCGCCGGACTACTCCTGGGCAATCGTCGGCGACCCGAATGGCACGTCGGGCTACATCCTGACTCGCGACAAGATCGTCGACGACACCGAGTACGACATCCTGCTGGCCCGGGCCTACCAACTCGGGGTGAACCGCCCGATCATCCGCACGAGGCAGTTCCCGACCGCGGCCCCGGCCGGCGTCCTGCCCGGTCCGACCACCCTGCCGGCCACGGTTCGGGTCTGAGGCATGCAACGAGAGGTTCATAGCAATGGGTAAACGTCGGGTCATGATCGGCACGGGCGCGGTTCTCGTCGGGGTGGGCTCAGCCCTGATCTCCGGCACCGGAGTCGCCGCCGCCGACACCAGCGAAGCCGCCGGGAGCACCGAAGCCGCCGACACCACGGCAGGCGCGGCGGCCGACGCAACCGCCTCAGACACCGGCACCCGGCCGCGCCGCGCGACCACCCGACCGAAGCCGGTCACCGGCGCGCCGCCTGTCGCGGCCACGGATAGCGCACCCGCCGCCGAGCAGGCGGCCCCGACCCACGGTCGCGGTTCGGTGCGGACGAGCACCGAACGGGCCGGCCGGGCGCCGAAGAACGTTTCGCCGGTGACGGCACCGGAGGCGCCGGCCGCCGTCAGCCGACCCGAGGTGAACGAGCCCGCCGCGGTGGTTGCCCCGAGCCTCCCCGTCTCCGGACAGTCGGAGGCCACCCAGGTTGCTGACCCGGCCGCGGGTGTCGGTGCGCAGCAAACCCCCGCCAGCCAGAGCATCGTCGCGGCGACCCCGGCGGCGGAACTGCCGGCCGCCTACACCCCGCCGCCCGCGCCCGCGCCCGCGTCCGCGCTTCTGCTCAGCGCCATGTCCGCACTCGGCTGGCGTCCCGGCTCAGACGTGCTGACCGCTCTCCCGGCGGTTGCCCCGGTGGCCACTACCCGCCAGAGCGTTACCGCCGCCGCGGTGATCGGCACCCCGTCGGCCGCGGCCGCACCGCCGGATCCCACCGCTTTCGGGGCCGCATTGGCTGAGCCGTTGCTGCCGGGCACGCCCAATGGCGTCACCGGTGTGCAGGTTGGGCACTCGCGTCTGGCGATGCCGGGCGCGTTCATCGGCGATACCGTCGCCGCGGATTGGTACTTCCCGACTCAGGCTGACGGCTCCGTGGATGCCCAGGGTGTGATCTGGTTGCAGCACGGGTTCGGTGCCCGCAACACGTTCTACTCGGCGCTGGCCATGGAGTTGGCGCAGAAGACGAACAGCATCGTGGTGGCGCCCACGTTGACGTCGATTCCGTTCTCGTTCTCGGGTGGTTGCCTGATCTGCTCCACTTCCCAGCAGGCTGCCGCTGACTTGTTCCTCGACCCCACCCGCTCGGCCCTGACCGAAAGTGCCGTCGCGGCCGGATATACCGGAGACCCCAGCGAACTTCAGGGCGCGTTCGTGCT
>CAMCWJ010000341.1 GCA_945882475.1 Bifidobacterium breve | reverse complement strand
ACTGCCTCCATAGTGGCGGTTGGGCAGGTTTTATGGATGCATGGTCAGCAATCCGTGGGAACACCGTACCCATAGCGTGTCATGGCCGTCAATTCCCGAAACTGGGGCGTCACATTCAGCAATCCTGGGCGGCATGCCACCCCAACCGTCTGCCGTGAGCGCCACCGCGCCGGCGATACGCGTCCCGGGAAGCCGCCGACCCCTCGACCGGGACTTCATCCTCGCTGGCGCACTCGACATCATCGACACCCACGGAGCCGAGGCGCTAACCATGCGTTCTTTGGCCGCCCACCTGGAATCTGGGACCACCACGCTCTACCGACACTTCGCGAACCGAGCGGCGCTGATCGCCGCCGTCATCGACCGAGTGATCGGCGAGGTCGACGTCTCCGACACCGATGTCATCACCGGGACATGGCAGCAGGTCTGCAAAAGCCTCTCCCAACGGCTGTTCGACGCCTTCGCCTCCCACCGCAACCTCGGCTCACTGCTCGTCGAAAATCCGCCGGTAGGGCAGGCGACCGAGGCCAGGCGAGAGCTGGTCCTCGCGGTCCTGCTCCGCGATGGGTTCGACCCGGCCACCGCAGGCCGCCTCTACGCAACCATGAGCCACTACGTGCGCGGGTTCGCCATCCAACTCAGCGCTGATTCAGATAACCAGCAACCTCAGGCGGCCTTGCCCGTCACCCTCGCCGGTGCCGACCCAGTCCGCTTCCCCGCCACCGCCGCAGCCGCCGCCACCGGCGCACTGCCGATGACATTGGCCGAGGAATTCACCTACGGCCTGGACCTGATGCTCGGGATCGACCGACTCGACGACCACCGCAAACAGAGCCCATGACCGCGACGCACTCGGATGTCCGCCGGTCGCGGGCGATGGGCCCGTTGTTACTGGCCGGATATGCCGTCCTGGCGGCCGCCATCGCGGGGTACGCGCTCACTTTTCCCGCCCCCGCGCCTTCGACGACCGTCGCTCATGCGCTCGGGAGTTTCACCGCCGCCATTGCCGGTGCAGTGTGCCTGGGAGGTGTGGTTCTGATCCTCATCACTGCACGGCCGGACGATCGTGGCTTCATCGACCCCGCAGCGTTTCGGGCTCACCGGGTGGTGGAACGGATGTCCGTGGTGTGGCTCGTGACGGCGTTGGTCATGGTTTTCGTGCAGATCGCCGCAGACGCCGGCCTCTCACTGCCGTTGCTGTTCAGCAGTGACCGCATCGGTTCTATCGGCAATGTGCTGAGCGCCTCGGTATACGTACGGGCATGGGTGGTGATCACCATCTGCGCGGCGGTGACCGCGCTCGGTCTGCGGCTCACACTGCGTTGGGATTGGCATGTGCCGCTGTTGATTCCGGCGATCATCGGCGTGGTGGCATTCCCGGTCAACGGCAACGCCGGCTACGGGCCCGACCATGATTACGCCGCGAGTTCGATCATTGTGTTCACGATTGCGATCTCGGTGCTGGCGGGGTTGAAAGTCACTTCGGCTTTGGCCGGACGGGGCGGCGCCGTCGGCCAAGCCGAGCGAGTGACCGCAGTGATCGCCGGCGTAGTGGCACTTGCTTTCGGGGCGGTCTTGATGGTGCTGTTGGCCGGGCCGCCGCTGGGCTCCGGATTCGGCCGGCTTGGGCTGGTGGCGGCGGCAGCACTGCTCACCGGTCTTATCGTCGACTGGCGCGGGCGGGCGTCAGTGTTCAGTGCCGTTACGGCGATGGCCGCGCTGGCCGCGGTCGCGGCCATGGCCGTCCAGATCGCACCCCGGCTACTCCCGTTCTGGTCGGCGGTCTGCTGTTACTACGACATTTCGACCAACACCCGCCTCATGAGGACCGGCGATGGTTCGACCGTTCCCCAACTCCTACTGATTCTCGGCTATGAACTTCCCGGCGCACCGAGTCCGCTGCGGATGCTGACGTTCTGGCGTTTCGACACCTTCCTCAGTGTCGGCGGACTGCTCTTGGCCGCCCTTTACCTCGCGGGCGTGGTTCGTCTGCGCCGCCGCGGCGACCGGTGGCCGGTCGGACGCACGGTGTCCTGGCTGGCCGGCTGTGCGGCTCTGGTGTTCGCGACCGGTTCGGGTGTTCGGGCATACGGCTCGGCAATGTTCAGCATTCACATGGTCGAGCACATGACGCTGAACATGTTCGTCCCGGTTCTCCTGGTTCTGGGGGCACCGGTGACGTTGGCGTTGCGGGTGTTGCCGAGCGCGGCACCCGGAGCGCCACCGGGTCCCCGGGAATGGATTGTGCGAGCGGTCCATTCGCCGTTCACCGCATTCCTGTCCAATCCGATCACGGCCTTCGTGCTGTTCGTCGGCTCGCTGTACGCGGTGTACTTCACCCCGCTGTTCGACACCCTGGTGCAGTACCACTGGGGCCACGAATTGATGTCGGTGCACTTCCTAATTACCGGGTACCTGTTCTACTGGGGCATCATCGGCGTCGATCCGGGCCCGCGGCGGCTTCCGTTCATCGGCCGGCTCGCATTGTTGTTCGCGACCATGCCCTTTCATGCATTTTTCGGTATCGCGATGATGACGAAGACAACCGCCGTCGGCGGCGACTACTACACCACCATGGCGCTGCCCTGGATATCCGACCTCACTGACGATCAGCACCTTGGTGGCGCAATCGCCTGGGGAGCAAGCGAAGTGCCGCTGGTGATGGTGGTCATCGCGTTGGTGACACAGTGGGCGCGCCAGGACAGACGCAACTCGACCCGCTCCGACCGTCACGCTGACGCCGGCTACGACGACGATGCGGACGCCTACAACAACATGCTGCGCGAGTTGGCCCGTCAGCACGCCGGCAAGTAGTTGCCCTACGTGGCCACGCTATTCCGCTGGGCGGAAATAGGGTTCAACCGTGCCGCTGAGCTTGATGGTCATCGGATTTCCGCGGCGATCCTTCGCGGTGGGAACGTCAACACGCACCCAACCTTCGGCCACGTTGTATTCGTGAACATTGGTCTTCTCGACGCCGTTGAAGCGAATACCCACCCCGCGAAGCAGCACCTCTTCGCTATAGCAAGGGCTGCGCGGGTCAATGGAGATGTGATTTGGTAGACCGTCTGTGGTCTGGTCCTCGGTCATGATGTCTTCCGGTAAATGATGCGTGAGGTCTCGGGACAATTTCCCAAGAATCTACGCGACCCTTACCGGCCGATGCCGTGGTGGCAG
>CAMCWJ010000340.1 GCA_945882475.1 Bifidobacterium breve | reverse complement strand
GACCCGGCCGTCCTGGATGCAGCGCAACCCGGGTGCGGTGGCGTCGCGTACCCCGGCCCAACGGACCGGCGCCGTCGGCGGCTGCCAGCGCAGCGGGCCCACCGGCGCTGCCGCGTAAGGGACGCCCTGGAAGATCCGCAGTCGGGGCGCGACACCGCCGCGGACCGGGCCGGCGACGGTGTCGACCACCGCGGGGTCGACGCCCTCCCGAGCAGAGTGCCCGCAGGAGGCGATCAGTAGCACCGCAAACAACGCGCACATCCGCCGGATGCCGGCACGCAGGCGACTGGTCGGCACGGATAGCGAGCCTACGCGGGGACGGAATTGACCCAAATGCGCCTCGGTACCGTAGGACCGGCCACACTAGGATGCTGACACCCGTCAAGTTTCTCGACCGCACCCCGCCAGGAGACGCCGATGAGCGCACCGACCGACCACCGGATCAGCGACCCCGCCGCGCGGGTGCTGGCCGAGCCGATGTCCTACACCGACGAGAAGCGACTGCACGAGTCGCTGGCGCACTGCCGCGCCCACGCTCCGGTGTCCTGGGTCGAGGTGGGCGACTACCGGCCGTTCTGGGCGATCACCAAGCACGCCGACATCATGGACATCGAACGCGACAACGATCTGTTCACCAACGACCCCCGGCCGCTGCTGGCGATCGCCGAGGCCGACGACGCCCTGCGCCGGGATGTGGAGGCAGGCACCGGCTTGCGCACGCTCATCCACATGGACGACCCCCACCACCGCGACATGCGCAAGATCGGCGCGGACTGGTTCCGGCCAAAAGCCATGCGGGACCTCAAGACCCGCTGCGACGAGCTGGCCAAGATCTACGTGCAGAAGATGCTTGAGAAGGGCCCGGAGTGCGACTTCGTCCAGGAGGTCGCGGTCAACTACCCGCTGTATGTGATCCTGTCGCTGCTCGGCCTGCCGGAGTCGGACTTTCCGCGGATGCTCAAGCTCACCCAGGAGATGTTCGGCGGCAACGACGAGGATCTGCAGCGCGGCGGCGACGTCGACGACATGCTCGCGGTGCTGGTGGACTTCTTCAATTACTTCACCGCGCTGACCAATTCCCGCCGCGAGCACCCGACCGAGGATCTGTCCTCGGCAATCGCCAACGCGAAGATCAACGGCGAGCCGTTGTCCGACATGGACACGCTGTCCTACTACGTGATCGTGGCCAGTGCGGGCCATGACACCACCAGTGCCGGTATCGCCGGCGGATTGCTGGAACTGATCCGCAACCCGGGCGAACTCGCGCGCCTGCAACGCAATCCCGGCCTGATGGGTACCGCCGTCGAGGAGATGATCCGCTGCGTCGTGCCGGTCAAGGAGTTCATGCGCACCGCGCAGGCCGACACCGAGGTGCGCGGGGTGAAGATCGCCAAGGGCGAGTCGGTGCTGCTGAGCTACGTCTCGGCCAACCGCGACGAGGACGTGTTCACCGATCCCATGCGCTTCGACGTCGGCCGCGACCCCAATAAGCACCTGTCGTTCGGCTACGGCGTGCACTTCTGCCTCGGCGCCGCGCTGGCCCGGATGGAGATGCACAGCTTCTTCGCTGAACTCGTGCCGCGGATCGAGTCCATCGAACTTGCCGGGGAGCCCAAGCTCATGGCGACCACGTTCGTCGGCGGGCTCAAGAAGCTGCCGATCCGCTACACGCTCAAGTAGCGGCGCCCTTAGAGGTATTCCGCCGCGCGGTGGGCGATCATCGCGATGGTGGCGTGCGGGCCGCGGCTGAGTGGGGCCGGCAGCACCGAGCCGTCGATCACCCATAGCCCGTCAACGCCCCGCACCCGACATTGCGGGTCGACGACGGCGTGCTCGTCACCATCGCGGCCCATAGGGGCGGTACCGCAGAGGTGCTGGCTGGTGGACCACGCCGGTTCACCTAATTCCGTTGTTGCGCCGACGATCTCGGTCACCATGTCGCAGCCGGTGCGCAAGACGGCGAGGTCAGCGGGCTCGCTGTCGTAATGGTGCTCAATGCGCGGCGGCACCGCCGGATCGGCGGACGCCAGCGACACCCGGCCGCGGGCCTGCGGTCGCATCAACGCCACCCCGATGCCCGGACTTCCGCCGAAACCGGTGGTGTACGGCCGCACTTCCAGGTCATCGGTGACCAGCACAGCCTCGAGCACCGGCCGGCCGGCGGTGGACTCCCGACTGGTCGGGATGACCCATTCGGGGTGATCCCAGCAACGTTCGCCCACGGGCAGATCCGCGACGACGCCGACGCCATGTGCGCGCAACCGTCTCCCCGGCCCGATCCCGGAGAGCATGAGCACCTGCGCGGAGGCGATCGCCCCGGCGCAGAGCACCACCCGGTCGGCATGCAATACCACCGGACCGTGCGCCGCGATGGCGTCGACTCCCGTCACCCGGCCGGCGTCCATCCGGATCCGGGTGACCGTGACGCCGGTCAGCAGGGTGAGGTTGGGCCGGGACAGTGCCGGTGCCAGGAATGCCGTGCCGGGACCGTTGCGGACTCCCCCGGCGATGTTCAGCGGAACCGCGGCCAGGCCGGTGGCGTCGGTGGCCAGGCCGGGCAGCCACCGGTATCCCGCGGCTTGCGCCGACGATACGAATTCAGCTGGAGCGGTGGATAATTCGTCTGTCACATCGACGCCGATCCGTTGCTCGACGGCGCCGTAATGTTCGCAGATCTCCGGCCAGGACCAGCCGGGCAACGGATCGAAGTCACGGCGCAGTGCCCGGCAGAAGTAGCCGCCGTTGATCGCCCCCGAACCGCCGACGCACGCCCCGCGGACGATGTCGACGATCCGCGTCGGGTGATCGGTCAGCGTCGTCCGGTAGCTACGGGCCACCGGGCTGTCCGGGCCGATCGGCAGCTCCGCGGCGTTGGCGGTCAGTTCGCGCACGGTCGCGTCGTCGAGGCCGGGCCCGGTCTCCACGACCGTCACCTGACAGTTCGGATCGGCCGAGAGCCGCTCGGCCACAATGGATCCGGCGCTGCCGGATCCGACGATCAGGACGTCGGTCACAGCATCCCGTCGACGCCGGGATTCCACGCCCGGATACGCCGCGAACACCGATCCACCATCTCGGCGAAGATGTCCGCGCCGGCCTGCGCGGTGGCCGTCGTCGGATCCCCCAGTACGCCCGAGTCGCTGACCGCGGCCAGCCCCCCGGTGCGCAGACGCGGCATCAACTCGGCCAACGGCTCGACA
>CAMCWJ010000339.1 GCA_945882475.1 Bifidobacterium breve | reverse complement strand
GATCGACGACCTGTCTGCGGCTAAACAAGCCGCCTTCAAGCTCTGAGTCCCCTTCAAGCTCTGATTCCACTGTGAAAGCTCTTGTCGCCCAAGAGCTCTGCGGGCCGTCGGGTTTGGCCTACACCGATGTCGCCGATCCGGTCCCAGCGCCGGACTCGGTGCTCATCGACGTGCGGGCCGCCGGCGTCTGCTACCCGGACCTGCTTCTGATAGGCGGGCAGTACCAGCTGAAAATCGAGCCGCCCTTCATTCCGGGCACCGAGGTAGCCGGTGTGGTGCGCTCGGCGCCGCAGGGTTCGGGGTTCGATGTGGGCGACCGCGTCTACGGAGCGGTGCTGCTCGGAGGGTATGCCGAGCAGGCGAGCATTCCGCTGACTGCCGTCCTGCCCACGCCACCGGAACTCGATGATGGACAAGCGGTTTCGCTGCTGGTCAACTACGTCACGATGTACTTCGCCCTGGCCCGTCGCGCGGCATTGCAGCCGGGGGAGACCGTGCTGGTGCTGGGCTCGGCCGGCGGGGTGGGTACTGCCGCAATTCAGGTGGCCAAGGCCATGGGCGCGCGGGTGATTGCGGTGCTGCACCGGGAGCAGGCGCGCGACTTCGTCACCGGTGTGGGAGCAGACGTGGTGATACCGATGACCGACGGGTGGTCGAAAGTGGTGCGCGAGCACACCGGCGGCCGCGGTGCCGACGTGGTGGTCGACCCGGTCGGCGGCGACCCCTTCGACGAGGCGGTGCGGGCTCTGGCGACCGAGGGCCGCCTGCTGGTCCTCGGTTTCGCCGCCGGATCCATCCCCGCCGTGAAGGTCAACCGCCTGCTGCTGCGCAATGTCGGCGTGCTCGGCGTCGGCTGGCGCGAGTTCGTCATGGCCAACCCTGAAGTTCAGTCGGAATACGGCCGCGGCGTGGGGGAACTGGTCGCCGCGGGCCTGCGACCGCCTGCGCCGCAACGCTATCCGTTGTCGCAGGGCCGCGCCGCGTTGGAGAGCCTTGCCGCGGGCGGGGTGTACGGCAAGGTCGTCCTGGAACCGTGAGTGTCGGCGGAATCGTCCTCGTAGCGCTGGCCATCGCTATCGGTCTGGTGGGTATCGTTCTGCCATTCCTGCCGGGCACGCTGCTGATCTACGCCGCGATCGCGGTCTGGGCGTTCATGGTCCGGGGCACGGTCGCGTGGGTGGTGCTCGGTGTGGTCACCGCCGTACTGGGCGCAAGCCTGCTGGTGAAATACCTGTGGCCGGCGCGGCGAATGCGTGCGGCCGACGTCAGTGGCCGCACCCTGGCCGCCGGTGCGCTTGCCGGAGTGATCGGGTTCTTCGTGATCCCGGTGGTCGGCCTCGTCGTCGGTTTCGTGGCCGGGGTGTACCTGGCCGAGTTGGCCCAGCGTCGCGACACTAGGCGGGCCTGGGCATCGACGGTGCATGCCGTCAAAGGCGTCGCGCTGTCGATGGGGGTGGAACTGGCCGGCGGTCTGATCGCCACCGCGGCGTGGGTGGTCGGGCTGGTGCTAACCCAGTAGCTGTGCGCGCAACCGGGTCACGTCGTCAATGGTGACCCCGGAGTGCCGCAGGTAAGCGTCCAGCCCGCCGAAGTTCTCGTCGACGACGCGGCGCGATGTGCTCAGGTACTGCTCGCGCACGCCCAGCACCTCATCGGTGAGCCGGGACTGCATGAACGACACCACCTCGTCGGTCACGCCGTCGCGGCTTCGGGTCGTCTCCAGAATGTGCTCACGCAGCCGGGCGGTCGCGGTGTTGCTGCGCAGATAATCGGTGAGGATCAGGTCCTTGTCGACCCCGGCCGCCTCCAGTGCGATCGCCACCGCGAATCCGGTCCGGTCCTTGCCCGCGAAGCAGTGCACCAGTACCGGCTTGCCGTCGGCCAGCAGGGTGATGATCCTGTGCACTGCACGCTGAGCACCGCCCAGAGTGGGAAAGTGTTCGTATTCGTTTGTCATCCAGCGCTGTCCCGCTGCTGCGGGTTCCTCGTCGGAGTACTCCGTCATCATCTTCTGCCACGCCGTCTCATGCGGTGCCTCGGCGGCCGGCTCGTCGGAATCCTGATGGGAGAGCGACACCTCCGGAAACGGAAGGTGATGGATCACAACGTCATCCGGCACCGCGCCGGGACCACGACGCTGCAACTCTGCTTGGGAACGCAGGTCTGCCACATCGGTCACGCCGATTTCGGTCAGCAGACCGCGCCCGGCGTCGTCGAGTTTGTTCAATTCGCTGGACCGGAACAGCCGCCCCGGAGCGATACCAGCGGTCTGTGCGACGTCACGGAAATTCCAGGCCCCCGAAAGCTTCTCGTGGCCGGTCTGGTTGCTTGGGCTCACCCGCCGGTCACCGCCGCGGCCAGCAGGCTCTTCTCCCGGCCGAGTTCGCTACGGGCGACGGTGCGCATATGCACCTCGTCGGGGCCGTCGAAGAGTCGCATGGCCCGATGCCAGCCGTACATGCGTGCCAGCGGGAAGTCATCGGTGACGCCGGCGCCGCCGTGTACCTGGATGGCCCGGTCGATGACGTTGCAGGCCATCTGTGGGGCCACCGCCTTGATTTGGGCCACCAGGGAGAAGGCCGCCCGGTTGCCATGCTGATCGATCGTCCAGGCGGCCTTCTCGCAGAGCAGCCGCGCCTGGTCGATCTCGTTGCGGGACAACGCGATCTGTTGCTGCACCATGCCCTGCTCGGCCAGTGGCTTTCCGAAGGCGATCCGGGTGCGGGCGCGCTCCGACATCAACGCGAGCGCACGCTCGGCCACCCCGATGGCACGCATGCAGTGGTGGATGCGGCCCGGACCCAGCCGGGCCTGGGCGATGGCGAACCCCATGCCCTCCTCGGCCAGCAGGTTGGTGGCCGGAACCCGTACGTTGTCGTAGACGATCTCGGCGTGGCCGTGCTGGTCATGCCAGCCGAACACCTTGGTGGAACGCAGGATGTTCACCCCGGGGGTGGGAAGCGGTACCAGGATCATCGACTGCTGCTGATGCGAGGCGGCATCGGGGTTGGTGCGGCCCATCACGATGAGCACCTTGCAGCGCGGGTCATTGGCACCGGAGGTCCACCACTTGCGGCCGTTGATGATGTAGTCATCGCCGTCGCGGATGATCGCGGTCTGGATGTTGCGTGCGTCGCTGGAGGCCACCGCGGGCTCGGTCATCGAGAACGCGCTGCGGATCTCACCGGCCAGTAGTGGCTCGAGCCACTGCTTCTTCTG
>CAMCWJ010000338.1 GCA_945882475.1 Bifidobacterium breve | reverse complement strand
CAATGAGGGACAGCTTCGAGAGCCCGGTCCGTCTGCGGGACCGTTCATGGTCTCGAACGTCGACCGCACCGCGCAGCGAATCACGTTGACTCGCAACCCGAAATGGTGGGGAGCCCCACCGATACTGGAGTCGTTCACATTCCTCACACTCGATGACGCCGCCCGGATCCCGGCGCTGCAGAACAACACCATCGACGCCACCGGCATCGCATCACTGGATGAACTGCAGATCGCTCGCGGCACCGAAGGGATCTCGATCCGGCGCACCCCGGGCCCCAGTTGGTATCACATGACCTTCAACGGTGCGCCCGGCGCGATTCTGTCCGACAAGGCATTGCGGCAGGCCGTCGCCAAAGGCATCGACCGCCAGGCAATCGTCAACGTGACGCAGCGTGGACTGGTCGACAACCCCACCCCGCTGGGCAACCACGTCTTTGTCGCCGGCCAGGACGGCTATCAGGACAACAGTGCCGTCGTGGCATACGACCCGGAGAAGGCCAAGGCTGAACTCGACGCGCTCGGCTGGAAACTCAACGGCGAGTTCCGCGAGAAGGACGGCAAGACACTGGTGATCCGCAATGTGCTTTACGACTCCCAGACCGGCCGCCAGGTGGCGCAGGTGGCCCAGAGCAACCTCGCCCAGATCGGGGTGAAGTTGGACCTCGATGTCAAGCCCGCCGATGGGTTCTTCACCAACTACGTCAACGTGGGCGACTTCGACATCACCCAGTTCTCTTGGGTTGGTGACGCGTTCTCACTGTGCTGCCTGAACCAGATCTTCACCACCGGCGCCGAGAGCAACTTCGGCAAGATCTCCTCACCGGCGATCGACGCCAAAGTCGACGAGGTGCTCGACGAACTCGACCCGGCCAAAGCCCGCGCGCTGGCCAACGAAGTGGACAAGCTGCTCTGGGAAGAGGTCTTCAGTCTGGCGCTCTACCAGTCGCCGGGCAATGTGGCGGTCCGCAGCGCTCTGGCCAATTTCGGCCCGGCCGGCCTGGGCGATTTGAATTACAGCGCAATCGGTTTCACCAAGTAGCGAGCCGACCCGCGACTGCGGTGCCCACGACCAACCCGCGACCGGTCTGCGGGCGTGCGTAGGGGCGAAAGTCACCAGTTGTCCGACCGGTGGTGACGCGGACCCGGCGGCGGCCATAGGTTGGTGACGAGATGGCTGACTTCATGCGGCAGACAGACGCCTTCACCTGGTCGATGGAGGCCGATCCCCGGCTGCGCTCCACCGTGGTGACGGTGATCCTGCTGGACCGCTCGCCGGACTGGGAGGTGGTGCGCTCCCGATTCGAGGTGGTGACGCGCACACTGCCGATGTTCCGCAAGCGGGTCGCCGACTCACTGCCGCCGGCCCCGCCGCACTGGGAGTTCGCGCCCGACTTCGACCCCGACTTCCACCTGCGCCGGGTGGCCGCGCCCGAACCGGGCACCCTCGACGGTGTACTCGAGATGGCCCGGGTGGCGGCAATGGCGGACTTCGATCGGGCCCGGCCACTGTGGGAGGCCACCCTGATCGAGGGCCTCGACCACGGCCGCGCCGCGGTGCTGTGCAAGTTCCACCACGCCCTCACCGACGGCGTGGGCGGGGTGCAGATCGCGATGACACTGTTCGACCTGACCCGCAAGCCGCGAAGCATCACAACGGTCGAGGCGCAGTCGGAAGAACCCGAGGTGCACCACGGCGGACTGCTCAGCGACTACATCGAGGCCGCGCGCTACGACCTGGGTCTGGTCGGGCAGGCGGTCGCCGGTGCGCTGAGCACCGGCCCGAGGTTGTTGTTCAACAGCATCCGGCGGCCAGTGCAGACCGCGGCCTCGGCCACCGAACTCGCCGGGTCGATATACCGGATGATCCGGCCGGTCAACACGACCGGATCGGCGTTGATGACCGGACGGTCGCTGGCGCGGCGCCTTGGCGTGCACGACGTGCCGCTACCGAAGCTCAAACTGGCCGCCCACCGCAGCGGCGGCGCGCTGAACGACGCGTTCGTCGCCGGGATCGCCGGCGGCCTGCGCCGGTATCACGAGAAGCACGGCACCGCGGTCGCTGATCTGCACCTGACCATGCCGATCAGCCTCCGCCAGGCGGGCGACGACATGGGCGGCAACCGGATCACGCTGGCGCGCTTCGACATTCCCGTTGGTCAGGCCGATCCCGCCGCGCGAATCGGCGAGATCCACGAGCGCACCAACCGGGTGCGCAACGAGAAGTCCATCCCCTACACCCAGTTGGTCGCCGGCGCGATGAACCTGATGCCGCGCTGGTACATCGGCTCGATCCTGCGCAACGTCGACTTCCTGGCCAGCGACGTGCCCGGGGTTCCGGTGCCGGTGTTCCTCGGTGGCGCCAAGGTGCGCGCGCAGTACGCATTCGGCCCAACCGTGGGCTCGGCGGTCAACGTGACGTTGCTGACCTACGTCGACACCTGCGCGCTGGGGATCGACGTCGACACCGGAGCGATCCCGGACTTCGAGGAGTTCTACGACTGCCTGGTGGCCGGCTTCGACGAGGTGCTCGCGCTCGCCGACTAGGGTGCCCGATGCCCTCAGGCGGTCAGTTCGATCACGTGCGCGCCGTCGATGCCGTCGTAACGGCCGGGGGTGCACGTCAGCACGATCAACTGGCCGTGGTTGCCGACGCTGTCGAACACCGCCGCCATGCGCCGCAGCCGGTGCGGGTCGGCGAATCCCAACGCGTCGTCGATGACTACCGGAACGGTGTCCTCCTTGGCGACCAGAGCCGCGCCGGCGAGGCGGGCCAGGATGCCCAACTGCTCCCGCGCACCACCGGAGAGCGAATCGTAGGGCACGGTGCGATCGTCGAGGGTGCGGTTGCAGATCCGCAGATCGCTGTCGACCTCCACCTGGAACGTGGAACCGAACACCGGCCGACCGAGTCGTTCGATCTCGGCACGGAACGGTTCCACGTACCGCGCGCGGGTGTCGTCGCGGTGGCGCGTCATCACCGAGCGCAACAGTTCCGCGGCCCGGGCCCGCGTGCCGATCCGGTCATGCTCGGCGCCGGCCCGGTCGACGGCCAGTTCGGCATCAGCCAGATTGCTGTGGCGCCCTTCGGTTCCCATCACCTCCAGAGCAACCACGATGTCGCTGAGCATTCGCCCGACCTCGGCGCACTGAACATCGAGCACCTCGGCGGCCGCCACGGCGGACTCGCACTCGGCCGCCACCTCGGTGGGCTTGGCCGCCTCA
>CAMCWJ010000337.1 GCA_945882475.1 Bifidobacterium breve | reverse complement strand
GGGAACGGCAGCGGCTTTCGGCGCACCATCTCGAGTTCGGTGCGCTCGGTGGGCCGGCCGTCCAGTAGGTCCAGGCACACGTCGGCGGCGAACCTCGATGCTCCGACGCCCAGACCGGTGAAACCGTTGGCGTAGGCGATCCGCCCCTTCCCGGCCAGTCCCCAGTGCGCGCAGAACCGGGTGTTGGTGTCGATGGGTCCGGCCCAGCGGTGGCTGAACCGGACGTCGTCGAGTTGCGGGAAGGTGATGAAGAAGTGCGCGGCGATCTTGCGGAACGACGCTGGCCGGTCCTCGTGGCGTGGGTCCACCCGGCGACCCCAGTGATACATCGCGTCGTAGCCGCCCCACAGGATCCGGTTGTCGGCCGAGAGCCGGTAGTAGTGGAACTGGTTGCCGCAGTCGCTGATGCCCTGGCGTCCGCGCCAGCCGATCCGGTCGAGTTGTTCGGCGCTCAGCGGTTCGGTGCCCAAAACATGGTCGTACACCGGCACGGTGTGCAGCCGGTTGCGCTTCAGCAGGCTGGGAAAGACGTTGGTGGCCAGTACAACCCGCTTCGCCGTGATCGGACCCGCCGCGGTGCCGACCGTGACCCCGTCCGCGCCGGTAGCGATGTCGAGGGCTGCGGTGTGTTCGTGAATGCGTACACCCTTGCTCGCGCAGGCACGCGCGAGTTCGAAGACCAGTCGGGCCGGGTCAACGATCGCGCAGGTGTCCGCCGCGAACAGCCCGGCCAGGTAGGTCGGTGAGTTCACCTCGGCCCGCACCGCGGCCTGGGCGAGGACCTGGCCCTCGCCGGCTTCGGCCGACTCGTGCAGCCAGGGCACCTGGTGGGCCTCGGTGGCCACCGCGAGCATGCCGTTGCGCTGCCAGTCGACGTTCATGCCGTAGTTCTCGATGTCGGCGGCCATGCCGTCGAGGTTGGCCATGCCCAGGCGTTCGAGTTGGTCGAACTCGCCGGGCCAGCGGGACTTTCCGTTCGCGGCGCCGTGGGTGAGGCTGGCATCGACGAAGCCGCCGTTGCGCCCGGATGCCGCCCAGCCGATGCGTTCGGCTTCGATCAGCACCACCGTGGCGCCCGGATCGCGTTCGGCGGCGTGCAGGGCGGTCCACAGTCCGGTATATCCGCCGCCGACGACGAGCAGATCGCATGTCGTCGCGCCGGGCAGGCTCGGAAAGTCGGGGCGCGGCCCCACGACATCGGGGTCCAGCCACATCGACCCAAAGACGGCCGGGGCCAGCGCGCGTTCGATCAGTCGCGAGTCGACGTCACGGTCGAAGACGATGCGCACTCGCTCATGGTGCCACGGCCGGCGGGTTCCCAGCCGGGTGGTCCGAAGACGTAGCCCAGCCGGTCGCGCCATCCGGTGGCGGATCGGACATCGCGGGCGATCGCCACGTACTCGCGGGTCTCGAGCTTCCAGATGTTGTCGGTGTCCACCGGCTTGGTCAGTCCGTAGTGCGGCCGGAAGACCTCCGGTTGGAAGGTGCCGAAGATCCGGTCCCAGATGATGAGGATGCCGCCGTAGTTGCGGTCCAGGTACAGCTGGTCCATGCCGTGGTGCACCCGGTGGTGCGACGGCGTGTTGAACACGAACTCGAATGCGCGGGGCATCTTGTCGATGTGCTCGGTGTGGATCCAGAACTGGTAGACCAGGTTGATCGAGAAGCTGGTGAACACCAGCCACGGCGGAACGCCCAACAGCGGCAACGGAATCCACATGATCAGCTCGCCGCTGTTGTTCCACTTCTGGCGCAGTGCGGTGGCGAAGTTGAAGTAGCGGCTGGAGTGGTGAGCCTGATGGGTGGCCCAGATCAGCCGCACCCGGTGCGCGATGCGGTGGTAGGCGTAGAACAGCACGTCCACCCCGACGATCGCGATCACCCAGGTGTACCAGCGGTTGCCGGGCAAGTGCCAGGGCGCGACATAAGTGAACAGCGCGGCGTAGCCCAACAGGCCGAGGAACTTCCAGAACGCCATGGTCGCGACAGACACCAGGCCCATGCCGATCGACGCGCGGGCGTCCGCGGCCCGGTACGACCCCGGTGCCGGCCGGTCCTCACCGTGTTCGAGCCGACGCGCCGCCGTCCACTCGATAATCAGGAACAGCAGGAAGAACGGGACGGCGAAGAGCACCGGATCCCGCATCGGTGGCGGCAGGGCCGACAGCATGGCGGCGAGTTTAGTCCGGTGATCACCGGAAGCTGAGCACCTGGTCGCCCCAGGTGTCACGGATCTGCCGGTCGGCGTCGGCCACGATCCGATCCTCCCGGTCGATGATGAGCGTGCTGCGAACGTCGGCGCGGTAGGGATGCCAGTCCGGTTCACCGGCCGGGCCGGTGGGCACACCGTCGGCGGCGAAGTTGGCCCACCGGGTGCGCATCCGCTCCGAGATGGCCTCGCCGGCCTTGAGTCCGCCCAGTTTGAAGGTGACGTCCCGCGGCCCGGAGATCAGGTTGCCCCACACGTAAATCAACTCGGTGGCGTGCGCGGCGCCGAGCCTGACGAGTTTGAAAAACGCCGTCGCCCAGTCGAATCGGTACAGGTACACCGGCGCCACCGCGCTGTGTCCCTCGGCGAACCACAGCGTGGGCATCCGGAAGCCGACGTCGCTGGCCGCACCCACGCCGTGGGAACGGTTGCGCAGGCCGGCATAGGTGGAGCCGAGTTGCTCGGCGGTGGGCACTGTGAGGTTTGGCTGGTCGTCGGCGATCTCCTCGATCATGGCGCGAATCACTTTGGGCGCGACCGGCATCAGCGGCGACCGCATAAGCCGGAACAGCGCCGCCTCGTCCTTGTTGGTGCCGATCAGCAGTGGCACCGGCGCGGTTCGTCCGAGCCGGGCAAGTTCCACCGGATAGTCGGGCACCAGATCGCCATCGACGAAGGGCACGAACGCCAGCCGGCCGGGATTGGTCACCGGCACGTGATCGAAGACGTGCATCGAGGCGTCGACGAGGGCCTGGACCGGACCGCGGTGCGCCTCGAGGGCGCTGCATCCGGTCTGCTCAAGAATCAGATCGGAGACCGCGTGGGCGCGACTGCGGTCGTAGACCGAGGTGGCCGGTGCGCTCTGGGCGATCGCCCGGGAGAACAGTCCGCGGGCGGTCGGCGCGGCCAGCAGGGTGGTCACGATCGCCGCCCCGGCCGACTCGCCGAACAGCGTCACCCGATCCGGGTCGCCCCCGAACGCGGCGATGTTGGCGCGCACCCAGGCCAACGCGGCCAGCACGTCGCGCAGGCCGACA
>CAMCWJ010000336.1 GCA_945882475.1 Bifidobacterium breve | reverse complement strand
CCGCTCGGCGTTGAGCGCGGCCAACGTCGTCGCCACCCCGACGGCGTGCCGTGCCGACTCCGCGGCGACCTCGGCACTCAGGCCGGCATGCGAGGCGAAGCCCCAGGTGCCGTCGACGATCACCCGCACCGCCAGTCCGATCTCGCGATTCAGCACGGCGGACTCCAGTTCAGCGTCGCGCAGGTGCACGGTCTCGGTGGTGATCGCGTGTACCCGAAGGTCGGCGTATGTGGCACCGGCCGCCCTGGCGGCCGAGAGCGCGGCATCGGCCAGCGCACCCACTGGCAGGGCCAGGAAGTCGGCGTCGACGCCACGTTGAGAAGCGGATCGGTCAGAACTCACCGGTTTACCGTAACCGGGGACGCTACCCGGTCTGTCGGGCTGGACCGGTGTGATCGTCCCGGCGGTCGCGTTCTGGACCGAGTGCACGCTGACTGGCTGCGGCCCGACCGACCGCGCCGGCCTCGCGGCCCGTCGGGTCGACCCGGATTCGTTCCGGCCGATGGTTTTCGACCGCGCCGCGTTGACGGTTTTCGGCCGCTCCACGCCGATGATTCTCGGCTGCGCCGGGGCGATAGCTCTGCTTCTGACTCCGGTCGGGATCTGCGGTATCCGGTGCCTCTACCCCAGGAGCCGTCGGCTCCACCGCCGCCCGTACCGCCGAGGCTGCCGAGGCTGCCGGCGCCTGTAGGTCAAACGGCCGCTGGTAGCCAGCTTCCACGATCGGGCGCAGAACCGGATCCAACACCGGGTTCAGCAGGGGCGCAAGCAATCCGGTCATCGAGACGAGCGGCAGCATCGGGCTGGGGACGAAGACATAGGTGATTTTGCCCGGTGTGCCGCCGGCAGTGTCCGGTGTGTAGCGGATGTTGTTCGGGTCGTCGAGGTCGACATTGAAGTAGCCGAAGACATGGGTGGTCGACATCCCCACCGCGGCGTTGAGCACGGCCACCAGATTCGTCGGATCGGTGGGCCAGTCGGCCCATCCGTCGTACTGGCGGATCACCTCGATGCCCGGATACGGGGAGTCGGCCGGCAGCGCTGTAGGCATCCGGCCGCCGACGTTGTTCTCCGGATTACCGATGGACACCCACGACACCCGGGCCGGGTCCGGAGCGCTCGCCGGGTCGGCCGCCCAACGCCGCAACGCTGCATAGATCACCTGACCGCCCTGACTGTGCCCGAATAGCGTCACCGGACCGTCGGTCGCGTCGACGGCGGCGATCAGCCGGTCCGCGCCCAGTTCGTTGAATCGCTGGCCGAGAGGCCATGCGGGGTAGTTGACGGGTTGGCAGGTGCTGGGGGCCGTACACAGATCCCCTCGCAGCTGCAAGGGGGTGAAGTGCAGGAACGGCTGAATCCCGACCAGACCACCCTCGAAGGTCAGGACGGTGGACGCCAGTCCCACCTCGCGGGCGACGGTGACGTGATCCGCGGGCGCTGCCTGAGCCGGTTGCAGCAATCCGGCCGCCAGCGTGACGGATGCCGCGAACAGGCACAATGGGGGCGGCATGGCGCTAATGCTACCCGACAGCTAATTTCGGCGCGTCTGGTCACGCCGCCGTCCGGCGCTCGAGGCCCGGCGAGCGTGCGCACAATGCACACCTGATGCGGCGTGTCCGGGACCCGACACGCACGCTCGCGGCTACCCGCCGCCCAGTACCCCGGTCTCCAGTGCGATCGCCAGCGCGCACACCGCTGCGCAGATACCCAGCGCCACCCAGTCCGCCCGCCGCGGCCGCGACGGCGCCGCCGCGATCTGGCCGGTGCCGCCGCGGGCGGTGATGGCGTCTCCCATCTCGTCGGCACGGCGCAGTGCCACCGTGATGCCCGCCGCAAGCAGGTCGACCAACTCACCAAGCCAGCGTCGGCGCCGCGCAGTCCCGTCCGGCAGCACCGGCCGTGGCCGCAGCCGCCGCGCGGAGTACAGCAGGCGGAACTCGTCCATCAGCATCGGGAAGGCGCGCAGCGCCAGCGCCAGCGCGACGGCCCACTCGTCGACCGGGATGCGCAGTATCCGAAACGGCCGCCCCAGGGTGGCGATGGCAGGCGCAACGTCGGCGACGTTGGTGGTCCACGACACCAATGCCCCCAACGCGATCAGAACGACCGACAACGCGGTGAACCGCAGAAACTTCAGCAGCCCACCGACTTCCAGATCGGTCGACCACAGGTGCAGCACCGGCTCACCCCCGCCGAGGGTGGCCGTGACACAGCCGAGCAAAACCAGGAACCACAGCCATCGCGGCACCGAGGGCAGCGCGCCGCCGGGAATGCGGGCCAGCCACACCGTCACCGCAGCCAACGCCGCCATCAGGCCGATCGCGGCCCAGCCCGGATAGAACGCCAGGACCAGCGAAACCGCAAAGACGACAATCAGTTTCGTGCCGGCCCACAGCCGGTGGATGACCGAGTTTCCGGGCACCGGGCGCAGTAGGACCAGCTGCCGGCGCTGACGTGTCCGCGTCACTGGGCACCGCCGGTCACAACGGACGCCGCTGACTGCACACCTTTGTCGAGGTGCAGAATCCGTGGGCACAGCTCTTCGAGTCCGGCGAAATCGTGCGAGATCACCATCAGCGTCAGCCCGGTATTGCGACGCAGGTCGATCAATAGCCGCAGCAGGCCGCGCCGGCTCGCGGCGTCCAAACCCGCCAGCGGCTCGTCCAGGATCAACGCCTTAGGCCAGCGGGCGAGCAGCCCGGCGATCACCACCCTGCGCATCTGCCCGCCGCTGAGCTGGTCGACGCGACGGCTAGCCAGCGATCCGTCCAGGCCGACGGTTGCCAGCGCGGCAACCACACGACCGGTGTCGTAGGGGGAAAACCCTGCCGCCGAGGCGACTTCGAGATCTACCCGGCTGCTCAACAGTTGCAGACGGGCCGCCTGGAACGCGATCGCGACCTGGCCCACGCATTCGTCGGCGGGTTGGCCACCCACCAGGCAGGTGCCGGTGCTCGGCGCGATGAGGCCGGCCATGATCCACGCCAGCGTCGACTTGCCCGAGCCGTTTCCGCCGTGGATCAGCACGCCGTCGCCCTCGTTGACG
This sequence comes from Bifidobacterium breve, assembly GCA_945882475.1. Classification (GTDB taxonomy): domain Bacteria; phylum Actinomycetota; class Actinomycetes; order Mycobacteriales; family Mycobacteriaceae; genus Mycobacterium. The sequence goes on along the minus strand of CAMCWJ010000336.1, from coordinate 207 downwards.
GTGAAGTTGATGTCGCGCAGGGCGGTCTTGGCCCACGGCGTGCCGCTGAAGTATTCGTGCCCGACATGTGCGAGTTGCAGCACTGGGACGTTGCTGTGCGGGGTGTGGCTCACGGTCGGTGCGGGCGGGGCGGCGCTGTCGGCCAGGACCATGTTGTCCACCGAATCGCTGAGGCTCACGGTGCGGTCGGCGGTCTCGGCCTCGGTG
>CAMCWJ010000335.1 GCA_945882475.1 Bifidobacterium breve | reverse complement strand
GGCGAGGCGATCGACCTCGGCCGCTAGCGGGCACGCTAGGGTTTTCCCGTGGCAGCACGACAGGACGGTAGGGAAGACGACGAGTTGCGGCCCGTCGTCATCACCCGCGGCTTCACCTCGCATCCGGCCGGGTCGGTGCTCATCGAGTTCGGCGGGACCCGGGTGATGTGCACGGCCAGTGTCACCGAGGGCGTGCCGCGCTGGCGCAAGGGCTCTGGACTGGGCTGGCTGACCGCCGAGTACGCGATGCTGCCGGCGGCCACTCACACCCGCTCCGACCGTGAATCGGTCAAGGGCAAGGTGGGCGGGCGCACCCAGGAGATCAGCCGACTGGTCGGACGTTCGCTGCGGGCCTGCATCGACCTGGCGGCGCTGGGGGAGAACACCATCGCTTTGGACTGCGACGTGCTGCAGGCTGACGGCGGCACCCGCACCGCCGCCATCACCGGCGCCTACGTAGCGCTATCGGACGCGGTCACCTACCTGGGCGCGGCCGGCAAACTGTCCGACCCGCAGCCGCTGTCGTGTGCGATTGCGGCGATCAGCGTCGGAGTGGTTGACGGACGGGTGCGCGTCGACCTGCCGTACGAGGAGGATTCGCGCGCCGAAGTAGATATGAACGTGGTGGCCACCGATACCGGAACCCTGGTCGAGATCCAGGGCACCGGCGAGGGTGCAACGTTCCCGCGCTCCACCCTGGACAAGATGCTCGACGCCGCGTTCGGAGCCTGCGAGACGCTCTTCGCCCTCCAGCGCGAGGCGCTGGCTCTGCCGTACCCCGGGGTGCTGCCGCAGGGCCCGGCACCGAAGAAGGCGTTCGGAAGCTGAGCCCTGCCGCGTGACCCGACTGCTGGTCGCCAGCCGCAACGCCAAGAAGCTGGACGAGTTGCGACGGGTTCTCGACGCGGCCGGGATAACAGGCCTGGAGTTGGTGTCCCTCGATGACGTCGACTCCTTCGACGAGGCACCTGAGACCGGGGCCACGTTCGAGGAGAACGCTGCGGCCAAAGCCCGCGATGGATTCGCCGCCACCGGGTTGGCGACGCTGGCCGATGATTCCGGCCTCGAGGTGGCGGCGCTGAACGGGATGCCCGGTGTGCTCTCGGCGCGGTGGTCGGGAACCCATGGCGATGACGCCGCGAACTACTCGCTGCTGCTGGCTCAGATGGGTGATGTTCCGGACTTCCGGCGTGGCGCGGCATTCGTCTCGGCCTGCGCACTGGTCTCCGGGCCTGATGAGGTGACTGTGGTGCGCGGGGTGTGGCCGGGTGCGATCGCCCGAGAACCGTTGGGGCAGGGGGGTTTCGGCTATGACCCGGTGTTCATTCCCGAGGGTGGGACCCGAAGCGCCGCCCAGTTGAGTCCGGCTGAGAAGGATGCGGTCTCACATCGCGGGCGGGCGCTGGCGTTGTTGGTGCCGGCGCTGCGGGCGCTGGACGAACGTTGAAGCGAGTCATTGCATTGGCAGCGAGCTGCCAATTTGCCAATCAATTGGTAATCTCGTGCCATGTTTGTGGCAATTGACCGGGTAGGACGGGTCGTCATCCCGAAAGCTCTGCGGGTTGCCCTGGGTATCACCGCCGATACCCAGTTGGAATTGATTCCCGACGGCACCGGCATACGAATCGAACCCGTGCGACGAGACCGGCGCGAGGTCAAGATCAGCGAGGGACTGCCGATTTTAGGCAAGATCGAGGGCGCTGCGCTGACCGATGACGACATCCGATGGCTTCGCGATGACCTCCAGCGGTGAACGTTGGGCGTGCGATACCAGTGTCGCCATCGCCGCTCTCGACCCGGCGCATGAGGCCCATCCCGCCTGCCGGCGCGCCCTGGTTGACCTTCGGCCCGCGCTTGCCGGGCATGCCGCGTTCGAGACGTACTCGGTGCTGACCCGAATGCCGATTCCACTTCGTCTGAGTGCCGACCAGGCAGTCTCAGTCTTGGCGGCAGCGTTTCCCGAGGACTGCTGGCTTGATACGGCCGGAATGCGCGATCTGCGAGGACGGCTAGCCTTCCTCGACATCGTCGGCGGATCGGTGTACGACGCTCTGGTCGGTGGGGCGTCGGTGGCCAACGGCCGCACCTTGCTCACGCGGGACCGCCGCGCCGAACGCACGTACCGCTCACTTCAGATCGAGTATCGATTCGTCGGCTGACGTCTACAGGTTGAACCGTTCCTTGATCTCGCGGGTCTGGACCTGTTCGACGAGGATGCCCAGCAGGGGGATGGTGCCGGCCAGCAGCACGCCGATCGTCTTGGCAATCGGCCAGCGCACCTTGACCGCGAGGTTGAAGGTAAAGAGCAGATAGATGAAATACACCCAGCCGTGCACGATGCTGATCCACTCGGGTGGGTTCTCCACCTTCATCACGTACTTGAGGATGAGCTCGTAGCACAGCGCGATCAGCCAGACGCCCGTCATCCACGCCAACACCCGGTACCACTTGAGGGCCGAGCGAATCTTGTCGACCGGGATGATCGGGTGGGCCTCGGGGGATTCTTTCATGCGGTCGTCCTGTTCTGGTCGGTATCAGCGGCGCTGTCGGAGCGGGCCAATTCGGCAAGGTGCGCGTTGTAGGCCCGCAGGACGGGGTCGTCGGGGGATGGCGGGGGGGCCGAGGGCCTTTCGGGTAAGAGACCGCTCGGGATCTCGGTCACCTCGCCGGCGGGGTTGTGCTCGGGCGCGGCCTCTTCGTAGCGCACGAACTTGCGGTAGGCGTACACGCAGAATCCGGCGAAGAAGGGCCACTGCAGGGCGTATCCGAGGTTCTGGAAACTGCCCGAGGCCGACTCATAGCGGCTCCATTGCCACCAGCCAAGTGCCAGGCAACCGGCAGCGGCGACGATCACCAGCAGGATCAGTGCGAACCGTCGGCGGCGGGTGGTGGGCACGCTAATCACGGTACTGCAGGACAGTTTTGGAGCGTCGAAGCTATAGAATTGGCACTCGCGCGGGCGTGACGAAATTGGCATACGTGATGGCTTTAGGTGCCATTGCTCGGAAGAGCGTGAGGGTTCGAGTCCCTCCGCCCGCACTGGTAAAGCACAAGATAGGCCCCTCCCATCGGGAGGGGCCTATCTTGCTTTCGGCTGTCACTCGACTCGCTAGACGGCGCCGCCGTTGCCGCCGTTGCCGCCGCTGCCGCCGGCACCACCGGTTGTGCCGACGCCGTCGGAGCCGGCCGTTCCGGTAGATCCGGCCGTGCCGGCATTGCTAGTGCCGCTGGTGCCTCCGTCGCCACCGGGGCCGCCCGTGCCGCCGGTTCC
>CAMCWJ010000334.1 GCA_945882475.1 Bifidobacterium breve | reverse complement strand
CGAACAACCGGCCCGCACCGCAGGGCAGCATCACCCCGTCGCCCTCGCCGGTGCCGAACTTCGCAACGTGCAGAAGGAGATCGCCGCCATGGAGCGCGCGCTGACCAAGCTCGCCGCGAAGGTCGATGCCACTCACGTCGCGCTGGCCGACCACGATCAGAGTGACCACGTCGGGATCGCCCGGCTGACCGGCGAGCTCCGAAAGCTCGAGGTCGAACTCGCCGACACCGAGAACCGCTGGATCGAGCTGTCCGAATCGATCGAATAGCGCCGATCGAGTAGATCAGCGCCGCAAGCGGTTCCGCAGCGCGACGACGGAGGTCCCGACGACGTCCAGCTGCCGGCCGACCTGATCGGGTGCGGTGCCGCCCCGGGCGTTGCGGGCCGCCACCGACCCCGTCACCGTCAGCACCTCGCGCACCTCGGGCGTCAGCTGGTCGCTGCACCCCGCCAGTTCGTCATCGGTGAGTTCGGCCAACCCCACGCCGCGGCTCTCGGCCACCCGGACCGCCGCGCCGGCCGCCTCGTGCGCGACCCGGAACGGCACGCCCCGCCGCACCAGCCACTCGGCGATGTCGGTGGCCAGGGTGTAGCCGGCCGGGGCCAGTGCGGCCATCCGCTCGACGTCGAAGCGCAGGGTGGCGACCAGGCCGGCCATCGCGGGCAGCACCAGCTCGAGTTGGGCCACCGAATCGAACAACGGTTCCTTGTCCTCCTGCAGGTCCCGGTTGTAGGCCAACGGCTGCGCCTTGAGGGTGGCCAGTAGGCCGGCGAGGTTGCCGATCAGCCGACCGGACTTACCGCGGGCCAACTCGGCGATGTCCGGGTTCTTCTTCTGCGGCATGATCGAGCTGCCGGTCGACCAGGCGTCATGCAGGGTGACATAGCCGAATTCGGTTGTGCTCCAGAGGATGATGTCCTCTGCCAGCCTGGACAGGTCGACGCCGATCATGGCCAGCACGAATGCCGCCTCAGCGGCGAAATCGCGGGCTGAGGTGGCGTCGATCGAATTATCAGCCGCCGCAACGAATCCCAGCTCCGCAGCGATGGCGTCCGGATCCAGACCCAGGGATGACCCGGCCAGTGCACCGGAGCCGTAGGGCGAGATTGCGGCGCGGGCGTCGAAGTCCGCGATCCGGTCGACGTCGCGCAGCAGCGGATGCGCGTGGGCCAGCAGGTGATGGGCCAGCAGCACCGGCTGGGCGGCTTGCAGGTGCGTCTTGCCCGGCATCACGGCGTCGGGATGGGCGCCGGCCTGCTCGGCGAGCGCCGCGACCACCGCCAGCACACCATCGGCCACCCGGCGCATCGCGTCGCGCAACCACATCCGGAACAGAGTGGCCACCTGATCGTTGCGCGAGCGCCCGGCCCGCAACCGGCCCCCCAGGTCCGCGCCGACCCGGTCGATCAGTCCGCGCTCGAGTGCGCCGTGCACGTCCTCGTCGGTGACGATCGGGGTGAAGCTGCCGTCGGCGATATCGGAGCCCAGACTGTCCAATCCGGCCAGCAGGGAATCGCGCTGATCGTCGGTCAACAACCCGGCGTGGTGCAGCACCCGGGCGTGCGCCTTCGATGCCGCGATGTCGTACGGCGCGAGCACCCAGTCGAAGTGGGTGGACTTGCTCAGTGCCGCCAGCGCGGGGGCCGGGCCGTCGGCGAACCGACCGCCCCACAGCGATCCCTCATTGGTGCTCACGTCTGTTCGCCCCGCATATCTCGTGCAGCCGAAATCTTCGACGACAGCCCGTGCAGGTGGACGAACCCCTTGGCCGCGGACTGGTCGAAGGTGTCGCCGGCGTCATAGGTGGCGAGGTTGAAGTCATACAGCGACTCCGGGCTGCGTCGACCGTTGACCGCAATATGCCCGCCGTGCAGCACCATTCGGATCTCGCCGGTCACCCGCTCCTGGGTCTTGGCGACGAAGGACTCCAGCGCGGTCTTCAGCGGGGAGAACCACAGTCCGTCATAGACCAGTTCGGCCCAGCGCCGATCGGTGGTCCGCTTGAACCGGCCGAGTTCGCGCTCGAGCGTCACATGCTCGAGTTCGGCGTGCGCGGTGATGAGCACCATCGCGCCGGGTGCCTCGTAGATCTCCCGGCTCTTGATACCGACCAGGCGGTCCTCGACGACATCGAGGCGGCCCACGCCTTGGGCGCCGGCCCGGCGGTTGAGTTCGACGATGGCCTCCAACACCGTGACCCGATTACCGTCGATGGACACCGGCCGGCCGCCCTCGAAGCCGACGATCACCTCATCGGGGGTGTTCCAGTTCAGCGTCGGGTCTTCGGTGTAGTCGTAGACATCCTTGGTGGGGGCGTTCCACAGGTGCTCCAGGAAGCCGGTCTCCACCGCCCGGCCCCAGACGTTCTGGTCAATGGAGAACGGCGAGCGCTTGCTGACGTTGATCGGGATCGCGTTCTCCTCGGCGAACGCGATGGCCTTCTCCCGGGTCCAGGCATAGTCACGCACCGGGGCCAGCACCTCCAGATCGGGTGCCAGCGTGGCGAATCCGACCTCGAAGCGCACCTGATCGTTGCCCTTACCGGTGCAGCCATGCGCGACCACGCCACCGTCGTACTGCCGGGCGGCCGCCACCAGATGCTTGACGATCAGCGGCCGGCTCAGCGCCGACACCAGTGGGTAGCGGTCCATATAGAGCGCGTTGGACTCGATGGCAGGCAGGCAGTACTGCTCGGCGAACTCGTCTCGGGCATCGATCACGACTGCCTCGACGGCACCGCAGTCCATGGCCCGCTGCCGCACCACCTCCATATCCTCACCGCCCTGACCGAGGTCGATGGCCACGGCCACCACCTCGCGGCCGGTCTCCTTGCCGATCCAGCTGATGGCCACCGAGGTGTCCAGGCCGCCGGAGTAGGCCAGGATGACGCGCTCGGACATGAAGTTTCTCCTCTGTGTCAGTGCTTAGCGGACGGCTTAACGGATGGTCTCGAACATGGCGGCTAGTTGCCCGCCGGTCATCGGCTCGCGGGCCACCACCAGCACGGTGTCGTCGCCGGCGATGGTGCCGACCACGTCCGGCAGTGCCGCCCGGTCGATCGCGCTGGCCAGATAGTGGGCTGCCCCGGGCGGGGTGCGCAACACGGCGAGGTTCCCGCTGGCATCGGTGGACACCAGCAACTCGCCGAGCAGTCGGGACAGCCTTTCGGTACCGCCGGAGACCCCGCGCACCGGACTGCCGTCCTCGGGCACCACATACACCCCGCCGCCGCCGTCGGCGCCGCGCAACTTCACCGCACCGAGTTCCTCCAGGTCGCGCGACAGCGTCGCCTGGGTGACCTCGATACCCTCGCC
>CAMCWJ010000333.1 GCA_945882475.1 Bifidobacterium breve | reverse complement strand
GCTGTGCGCCATCGAGGTGACGCCGGAGGAGGTCAGTTCCTACGGCGTCTTCGACGTCGAAACGGTGCCCGATGCCACCAATCCCAACGTGTTGCGGGTCAAGGGCATGGTGGAGAAGCCGAAGGCCTCCGAGGCCCCATCGCTCTATGCCGCCGCGGGGCGCTACATCCTGGACCGGGCGATCTTCGACGCGTTGCGCCGGGTCGATCCGGGCGCAGGTGGCGAGATCCAACTCACCGACGCGGTGGCTCTGCTGATCGCCGAGGGCCATCCGGTGCATGTGGTGGTCCATCGCGGGTCTCGACACGACCTGGGAAATCCCGGCGGGTATCTCAAGGCTGCGGTTGACTTTGCGTTGGACCGTGACGACTATGGCCCCGAATTGCGGCGATGGCTGGTGACGCGGTTGGGTATCGCCGGGCAGAGCGCACAGTAGGCTGCGGCGGCCGGGGTCCGAAGCAGAAAGGCGCGTTGTGCGTTCGGTGGAGGAGCAGCAGGCCAGGGTGACTGCGGCCGCGATGGCCCCACGGCCGGTGCGGGTGCCCATCGCGGAATCGCAAGGCTTGATGTGCGCCGAGGACGTTGTCACCGACGCGCCGTTACCCGGATTCGATCAGGCCGCGATCGATGGCTACGCGGTGCGCAGCGTCGATGTCAACGGCGGTGACCCGAAAAACGAGATCACTCTGCCGGTGATGGGCGTCATCGAGGCCGGCACCCGCACGCCCAGTCGGCTGCAGCCCAAGCAGGCCGCCCGGGTGCAGACCGGCGCGCCGATGCCGGCGCTGGCCGATGCCGTGCTTCCGCTGCGGTGGACTGACGGGGGACAGGCGCGAGTGCGTGTGCTGCGCGGCGTGCGCCCGGGTGCCTATGTGCGCCATGAGGGCGACGACGTTCGGCCCGGCGACGTCGCGGTTCGGGCGGGGGCCATCATCGGCCCGGCTCAGGTAGGACTTCTCGCCGCGGTCGGACAGGAGCGGGTGCTGGTTCACCCGCGGCCGCGGGTGACGGTGATACGTGTCGGCGCCGAACTGGTCGATATCTCCCGCACCCCGGGCCACGGCCAGGTCTTCGACGTGAATTCCTATGCATTGGCGGCCGCCGCGCGCGATGCCGGCGCTGAGGTGAACCGGGTGGGGATCGTCAGCACCGAACCCAAGGAATTGCGCGATGTGGTCGAGATCCAGCTCGATCGCGCCGAGGTGCTGGTGATCGCCGGTGCGGTCGGTGCCGCGGCCGCCGAGAACCTGCGCAGCGTGCTCGCGTCGTTCGGCGAGATGGAAGTCAGCCGAATCGCTATGCACCCGGGCTCGGTGCAGGGGTTCGGCCAACTGGGGCCCGAAGGCGTCCCGACGTTCCTGCTGCCGGCCAACCCCGTCAGTGCTCTGGTGGTCTTCGAGGTCATGGTGCGGCCGTTGATCCGACTCTCCCTGGGCAAGCGGCAGGCGATGCGCCGGGTGATCCGGGCTCGCGCGGTCGCCCCCATCGCGTCGGTCGCCGGGCGGACCGGGTTCCTGCGCGGGCAACTGCTGCGCGATCAGGACAGTGGCGAGTATCTGGTGGAGGCGATCGGTGATTCGCCCGGCGGTTCGTCGCACCTGCTGGCCTCGCTGGCCGAGGCCAACTGTCTGGTCGTGGTGCCGGGCGACGTGACCGAGGTCTCCGCGGGCGAGAGCGTCGACGTCGTCTTCCTGGCACAACGGGGCTGACGGCCGCGGTGAAAAACTGGCGTAACAACGCCGCGCACCCGGGGTGGCCTGACGCGATGGGTCCGTTGCGGGTGCGAGCCGGAGTCGTCCGGTTGCGGCCGGTACGACTGCGCGATGGCGCGCAGTGGAGTCGGCTCAGGCTGGCTGAGCGCGACCACCTGGAACCCTGGGAGCCGACTGCTGAGCTGGATTGGGCTGGGCGCCATAGTGTTTCGTCCTGGCCGGCCGTTCATGCGGGGTTGCGTTCGGAGGCCCGTAAGGGGCGGATGCTGCCATTCGTGATCGAGGTCGGGGACAGGTTCAGCGGCCAGTTGACGATCGGCAACGTGACGCATGGGGCGTTGCGTTCGGCGTGGATCGGATATTGGGTGTCGCGCCACGTCACCGGCGGCGGGGTGGCCACCGCTGCGCTCGCGCTGGGACTCGACCATTGTTTCGGCCCGGTCCGGCTACACCGCGTCGAGGCCACCGTGCGCCCGGAGAATGCGGCGAGTCGCACGGTGCTCGCCAAGGTCGGCTTCCGCGAGGAGGGCCTGCTGCGGCGCTACCTAGACATCGACGGCGGCTGGCGGGACCACCTCCTGGTCGCGATGACGGCCGAGGAGGTCGACGGCTCGGTGGCCGGCCGATTGGTGCGCGCCGGGCTGGCCCGCTGGGACTGAAACCGGCAACTATTGTTACTAATGTGACATTTGTGACTGTTGGTGCTTGTAATACCGGAATTACACGTGTGTAATTGCCTCGGCGAGCCGCAGCGGAACGCGGACGTCACGGACCTAGCCTGGTCGTGAAAGGAGCAGGCCTCATGCCAAGCATCCCGCAGTCATTGCTCTGGATATCGCTTGTGGTGTTGTGGCTCTTCGTTCTGGTGCCGATGCTGATCAACAAGCGCGACACCGTCCGGCCAACCAGCGATGTCGCCCTGGCGACCCGGGTGCTCAACGGCGGCGCGAAGTCGCGGCTGTCCAAGCGCAGCGGGCCAGCGGCGGGTCATCGCCATGACCCGGACTGGCAACGCGACGAGTCGGAGTTCACCGAGGACGCCCCACTCGACTCCGCCGATGACGACCTGGACTACCGCGCGGCGCCAGTGCGCGCCCGCGCCCGTTCGGGTGCGGTGATGCTCATGGATCCGGTCACCGAGCGCATCGAGTCGGACTACCTCGACTCGGACTACCTCGACGTCGACGTCATCGAGGAGAGTTCGGGTGCCCTGCCGGTCGGCGCCGGCGCTCAGGCCGGGCTTTTCGACGCCCCGCCAGCGCCCGGGCGGCAACCGGCGGCCGAGACTATCCCCGAGCCGGGACCCGAGGCCGCTCGGACCGATGGCACCGATGATGAGTACGAATACATTGACGACACTTCAGGTTTGGAGGCCGAAGCGGAGCCGCTTGCGCCGGCGGCCCCCAGCGCAAGCCGTCGACGTCGTCTGCAGGCGACGTCGGCTGCGGCGGTGAGTGCGCGCAAGTATCGCTTCCGTAAGCGCGTGCTGGTCACGATGGCCGCGTTGATGGCGGTGAGTGCGGCGCTGTCGTTCACCGTGACGCCGGCTATGTGGTGGGCCTGCGGCGCCTCCGCCGCGGCGACGCTGCTGTATCTGGGATACCTGC
>CAMCWJ010000332.1 GCA_945882475.1 Bifidobacterium breve | reverse complement strand
GGCTCGCCCGGGCGCAGCTTGCGGTAGATCTCCAGCAGCGCCTCGTCGGGGCCGGCGGTGGTGTCCTTCTCCAACGTGGCCATCATGATCTCGGAGAAGCCGAAGCGCTTCCGGATCTCCTCGTTGGTCCAGCCGAGCGCCTTGAGCAGCACGGTGACCGGTTGGCGGCGCTTGCGGTCGATGCGCACACCGACGGTGTCGCGCTTGTCGACGTCGAACTCCAGCCAGGCGCCCCGGCCGGGGATCATCTTGACGCTGTGCAGGATCTTCTCGGTGGACTTGTCGATGGCGGCGTCGAAGTACACACCGGGTGAGCGGACCAGCTGGCTCACCACGACGCGCTCGGTGCCGTTGATGATGAAGGTGCCCTTTTCGGTCATCATCGGGAAGTCGCCCATGAAGACCGTCTGGCTCTTGATCTCGCCGGTGTTGTTGTTGATGAACTCGGCCGTGACGAACAGCGGCGCCGCGTACGTCATGTCCTTGTCTTTGCACTCATCGACCGGTGCCTTGACCTCGTCGAAGCGCGGGTCGGTGAAGCTCAGCGACATCGAACCGGAGAAGTCCTCGATCGGGGACAGCTCGGCGAGCACCTCGTCGAGGCCGCCGACCGGCTGCGGGTCACCCTGGGCGATCGCCTTCTCGCGCCATTCCGGCGAGCCGATCAGCCACTTGAACGAATCGGTCTGAACGTCGAGCAGCCCCGGAACCTCAAGTGGTTCGCGCAGCTTCGCGAAGGAGATTCGATGTGGTGCCCCCGGAACCGAGTTCGTAGAAGTTTTTTTAGCTTTGCTCTGGCTGGAGACTGCCAAGATGCATTCCTTCCGGCACCTCATGCGGACTACCGGGTTCGGCTGATGCCGGACCTTTCGCCGCTTATCTGCGTTAGGTTCGGCTGGCATTCACCTACCCGGTCCGCCGAACACAACACGCACACGATCTGGGAGCCCAAAGGCTCAGGTCAAGACCACGGTGTCAGGGTGCGGGTTGAAGGGGGGCAGGGTGCAGCCAGCGCAACGTCCAACAATAGCGCAGAACGCCACTAACCTCAACACCGCATGTCGGGGGCCTGCGCTGGCTGGCGGGTGGCTCTTCCCAAGCACGAATGCTGGTCACCAGATTGGACCGTTGCGGTCGTTCCGTCAAGGGTTGACGCGCTATTTCGTGTGGAAAAAATCCCGAGTTCTCTAGACGCTCAGGGTGGCGGGTAGCGTCGCGGGCCCCGCCAGCGCGCCGACGGGCGGCACCGACGGGAACTGCGCGGTCGGGGTGATGTTGCGTTTCACTCCTAATTGATACGCCCGGGCCACCAGGGCGTCGTACTCCGCGGCCGGGAACTCCTGTTCGCGGGTCAGGATGTAGCCGGAGGTGCCGTTGGCATCGCCGACGATCGCCCAGCTGTAGTCCGGCGCGTAGTCCAGGATCCAGTAGTTGCCCGGCTCGTCGGTGTTGGGCTCACCGAAGAAGAAGCCCACGTTGAGGCGGGTGTTGTACTCGTTGACCGGGACCGCGGAGCCGGTGATGGTGGACTCCGGTCCGTTGGGTCCGAAGTAGTTGCCGGCGTTTTCCACCTTGATGGAGCCATCGGAGTTGAGGCTGTAGGTCGCCGTGGTGTTGACCAGGCCGATGGAGAAGAACTGCTTGACGCTGCCCTGCTCGTACCACTTTCCGAGGTAGTTCTGATCCTCAGGCAGGTTCGCGTCGACAACGACCGGTGGCGGTGCCGGCAGGGTGGTCGCCCCGGCCTGGCCCATCGAGATCGGCTGATTGCCCACATAGGTGCCGTCGTTGGGGTTGCCGTAGGTGCCGTAGAGCGGATCGGTCGGGCCCCTGTCGGCGTAGAAGTCGTTGATCCAGCCGGTGGCGAAGGTGCGCACCGCGGCCTTGCCCCCGGGCGGGGACGGCCGGACGATGATGTCGCTGAGGACCTCGCCGAGCCAGCCCAACAGCGAGTCGCCCCCGATGACATCGGAGTGCGAGCCGGCGTCGATCTGCACGCCGAAGAACTGATCCGGGTATTCGGCCAGCATCGCTTCAGTGGCCACGCCCCAGGCGTTCCAGCTTTGCGGCGGGGCGGCGATCTGATAGTCCGGGATCCCGGCGCCGATGAGCGCCTGCAGTTGTTCGTTGAACGTCGGCGGGCGCGAGACACCGTCGAACATGACGACGCCCAACAGATCCGCCACCGTGGCCTCAGGGTTCTCAACAAATGTCGCGCCGGCCGCCGTGGCGAACCGGCCACCTGCGGAGTGCCCGGTGAGGATGAACGTCTCCGGCAGCGAGCCTTGGTAGCCGGCCGCGTTGGCGCTGATGTTCAGCGCGGCCCGGTCGCCGACGAACATCTCGGCTGCGGCTACACCGGAGAACGCCGGATCAAACCAGAAGATGTTGGGCGACACCACGATGCTGTTGGTCTCCTGCGCCAACGCCTGAGCCATGTCGGCATACCAGGCGCTGAAGCCCAGGAAGCCGTGCTGCAGCCAGATCACGCCGTTGGCCTGAACGGAACCGTCGGCCTGAGTGGGGAAGTACCAGTCGGCGGGCGCGTTGTACCCGTTGGCCCCGGAGGGAATGAGCAGCGCAGCCGACCCGGTCCGCACCCCGGTCACCCCATTGGACTGCGGGGGGGTGACGAACGCGTCGACACCGTTGGGTCCGGTGTTGACCGGCGGCGTCGGGGTCAGACCGAAGAGTGAGCCGACCGCGTCGATCACGTCCTTGAGCACGGTGTCCAGCGGCGAGAGATTGTTGGCGTACAGGGAGGGCAGGCTCACCGCGGCGGTGCTGCCCATGATGATCTGACCGTTGGCCGCGGAGTACAAACCGTACTGCGGCGCTTGCGGGGTGGCGCCGACGTAGAAGTCGTTGATCCACCCGGTACTCAGGTTGTAGACGGCCGCGGTGCTGCCGGCCGGGGAGAACTTGGTGACCAACTGCGCGGCGAAATCGATGAGCGGATTCGTGCCCAGCATCGAGTCCACGTGCGACCCACCCACCAGCACCGCACCGTTGTACTGGTCCGGGCGCGCGGCCAGCAGTTGGTTGGTGGTGGCACCAAAGAGATTGAAGGCCTGAGCGGGCGCGGCGATCTGATAGATCGGAATGTCGGCGGCGTCGAGGGCATCGATCTGGGCATCGAAGGTGCCGTCGAAGGTGCCGTTGGAGACACCGTCGAACATCAGCACGCCCAGCAGGTCGGAGCCCCCGGCCACGTAATCGGCCGCCGTCGCGGTGGCGAATCCGCCGCCGGCGGAATGCCCGGAGAGCACAAATGCGCCCTGCAGTTCAGAAATATCACCGGTGTATCCGGCGGCCTGGGC
>CAMCWJ010000331.1 GCA_945882475.1 Bifidobacterium breve | reverse complement strand
GCAGTAGCGGCGCAGCATCTCGGCCAGGGCCTTCGGCCGCTCCATGCCCTGCTCCTCCAGTGCGGCCACCGTCGCGGTCTGCCAGGTTGCTCCGTTGCGGCAGCTCTTGGCACGTCCCTCGATAACGCCGAGGTAGCGATCCCGCACCTCCGGGGCCACCCGCCAGCGCCGCAGTCCTTCGTCGGCCATCGGGAGCAGGTGGCGCAGCACGAGTTCGTCCGGTGCCACTTCGCCAAGGCCCGGCCAGTACAGCCGCGCCGACATGCCGCGCTGCGCTGCCGCGATGAAATTGTCCTGTGCAGCAGCGAAACTCATCTTCGTCCACAGCGGTCGATCTTCTTCGGAAATCGTGCGCAGCAGGCCGTAGTAGAACGCGGCGTTCGCCATCATGTCCAGGACGGTCGGTCCCGCAGGGAGTACCCGGTTCTCCACCCGTAGATGGGGTCGGCCGTTGACGACGTCGTAGACCGGCCGGTTCCACCGATAGACGGTGCCGTTGTGCAGTCGCAGTTCTCCCAGCAGAGGAGTGCGCCCGGCCGCGAGTTCGGCAACCGGATCTTCGTCGGACAGCTCCGGCAGCAGCGACGGAAAGTAGCGGACATTTTCCTCGAACAGATCGAAGATCGAGGTGATCCATCGCTCGCCGAACCACACCCGGGGCCGCACACCCTGAGCCTTGAGTTCCTCGGGCCGGGTATCGGTCGCCTGGGCGAACAACTCGATGCGCGTCTCGGCCCACAGCTCGTGGCCGAAGAAATAGGGCGAGTTCGCCCCGAGTGCCAATTGCGGCCCGGCCAGCACCTGGGCGGCGTTCCAGTTGTTGGCGAAGTCGGCGGGCGAGACCTGCAGATGCAGTTGCATGCTGGTGCAGGCAGACTCAGGCGCAATCGATTCGGCGCAGATACTCAGCCGTTCCGCCCCGGCGATGTCGATGAGGATGTCCTCGCCGCGGGCGGTGAAGATGGAGTCGTTGAGTGCCTGGTAGCGCATCGACGGACTCATCCAACTCCCGGTGAGATGGTCGGGCATCAGCGTGGGCAGGATGCCGATCATCACGATGTGCGCGCCGTCGGTGCCGGCCTTGGTCTCGGCGGCGTTGAGACTGGCCCGAACCTCCGATTCCATCTCCAGCGCCGTGCGGCCGGGCAGTGGCCGCGGCGGCACATTGAATTCGATGTTGTAGGCGCCCAGTTCGGTCTGATAGGCCGGATCGGCTATGGACGCCAGGACCTCCTGGTTCGACATCGCGGGCTGGTAGTCGGCGTCGACGAGGTTGCACTCGATCTCCATGCCGGTCATGGGCCGGTCGAAGTCGAAACTGGACTCCGCGAGCATTGTTTCGAACACATCCAGGCAGAGTTGCACCTTGCGGCGGTACTCCTGCCGATGCGCCCGGCCGTAACTGGCCTGCTTGACCTCTTCGCCCACGGTGACGATGCAACAGGTTAGTGGGCACCGGCGCAAGGGAGTCTCAGTCCCCCAACCCGACCAGCACCCCTTCGATCGCACCCTCTGTGGTGACCAGGAGGCCGCGACCGGGCGGAAGCTGCTGCGCAGAGGTTCTGCCGAACACCTTGACCAACTGGGGATCGTTATCCATGAACAGCGTCGGCGCCCGCGATCCGGTCATCTTGGCCAGGAACGGACTCATCGCCGAGACGCCAGCCCAGTTCCCCGGCAGCCGGGTGGCGATGACGTGCAGCCCGATATCCCGCCCACGTTCAATGAGGTTCCACAGCGGCGCTGTCGCCGCCTGCCGAGCCGTCATGCCGGCCGGTCTGAGCTCGTGTTCATCGTCGATCAGCACGAAGTGGTGCGGGCCGTCCCACGGCGCTCGATCAAGCAGTTCCTGCTGGGTGAGGCCGGATGGCGGCAGCCTCTTGGTCATGATCTCGGCGACGGCGGCCAGCGCGCGATCGACATCGTCGGGCGTATAGGCATACGCAAAGACGTTGGGGCCCTGAATCTTTCCGATCAGACTGGTCTTGGGATCGATGATGGTGATCCGCGCCTGGTCCGGCGTAAGCCGTGCGGTGATCGCCTGCCCGATTGAGGCCAGTACCGTCGTCTTCCCGCATCCCTGGCGGCCCACCACGAGAAGGTTAGGTGCCAGTCGGGCCGGCAGCGCCACCGGTTGAAGGGCACTCTCGGCGATCGCGAACGGGATGTCGAACAACTCGGTGGTTGTCGTGGCCGGGGCGTACGAGGCGAGGATGTCGCGCAGGGCGACCCGGTGTGGGAGGCGGGCCAGCACGTCGACCTTCTGGGCACCGGTCTTGCTCGCTATGACGGCACCGATCCCGCGGGTGGTGATCCGCTCGCCGGCGCGCACGGCATCCTCCGGCGACTCGAGCAACTCGGGCAACCCGATCAGCAACTCGTGTCCGGTGCGGGTTACGCCGAACCCCGGACGGTCGGGATTCTGACGCGCGGCGCGCCGATGCTCCATCCCGTTGCCCATCTGTGTTTCGTCCGGGTTGCTAAGCCGCAGTTGGATTCTGGCATTGGCGACATTGAGCAGCGCCTGCCGCTGTCCGACGAGCCACCCGCTTGCGCTGGTCGCCACGTGTACCCCGTACGACAGTCCCTGGCGGGCGATCGCAATCACCCGGTCGCCCAGTCCGCTGTCCTTCTCGTAAAGGTCTCCGAAGTTGTCGATCACCAGGAATACATCGCCGAACTTGTCCGAGGGGCCGAACTTGTCCGAAGGATCGGTGCCGGCGCCGGCCGGACCGAACCGGCGCTCCCGAAAGTCGTTGATATCCATCCGGTGCTGCTTGAACGAGGCCTCGCGCGAGCGGATCAGGTGCTCGATCGTCGCGACCGTGCGACCGACACCCTCGGTGTCGGTCAGACTCACCACACCCGCCACGTGTGGAACCTCGGCAATCGGGTACAGCGAGGCGCCCATGCAGAAGAACGTGACGCGTTGCGGGCGGTACATCAACGCGGCCGACACGATCAGGGTCATCAGGGTGGTCGACTTGCCCCGTTGAGCGGTGGCCACGACCATGACGTTGTCCATGAGCGCGTCGATCACGTGCACACGCTGGGCGTGTTCTTCCGGAAAGTCTTCTAAACCCACCGGGAAGACCAGACCGGGGTTCTTGCCGTAATCCACCCACCACGGCTTCCCGCGCCATAAGGCCACCAGGGCGTCCGCGGTCGCGCCCACCTCCAGTGGCGGCAGCCACATCGCATGCGGTGCGCGTGCCGGATGCGCGATCAGGGAGTCGCGGATGACGTCGAGCAACTTCTTCTTTCTGAATCCATCGGAGTGATAGAGGAATTCCTCGGTATCCGCGGGTTCGTCGGCCCTCGTCAGGGCACGGGTG
>CAMCWJ010000330.1 GCA_945882475.1 Bifidobacterium breve | reverse complement strand
TGGGCCGGAGCGCCAACCGACGGGAGTCCCAGCCCGACCGTGCGGGGGCGCCGGCCTTGCGCGTGCGCGTCGCCTGCGCGGGTCCGGCGGTACTCAAGCAGCGGCGCGTGTGCGATGTGGTGGTGCGGCGCGGCGCCGGTGATGGTGGTGGTGACGACATCGCGCGGGCGCACCTGCGTGGTTCCCGGGGTGAAGTGCACCAGCCGGCCATCCCGGGCGCGCCCGGACATCCGTGCCGTCGCAGCATCCTTGCGCCCCTCCCCGTCAGCGACCAGCACCTCTACGGTGCTGCCCAGCAGGGCGGTGTTCTCCTGAGCGGAGATCTCCTCCTGAAGGTCGATGAGCCGTTGATAGCGTTCCTGCACAACGACTTTCGGTAGCTGGCCATCCAGATCGGCAGCCGGCGTTCCGGGCCTCTTCGAGTACTGGAAGGTGAACGCGGCGGCGAATCGTGCCTGACGCACCACCTCCAGGGTTGCGGCGAAGTCATCCTCGGTCTCGCCGGGGAATCCGACGATGATGTCGGTGGTGATGGCCGCGTGCGGCATCACGGAGCGGACTCGGTCGAGGATTCCCAGGTACTTCTCGGCCCGGTAGGAGCGCCGCATCGCCTTGAGCACCCGGTCCGAACCCGACTGCAGGGGCATGTGCAACGCGGGACAGACGTTCGGGGTCTGCGCCATGGCCTCGATCACGTCGTCGGTGAACTCCGCCGGGTGCGGCGAGGTGAAGCGCACCCGTTCCAGACCGTCGATGCGGCCGCAGGCACGCAATAGGGACGCGAAAGCGCCGCGGTCGCGCGGCGGGGAAGGCGATTCGCCCGAGCGCATGTCAGCGGCGAAGGACACCCCGTAGGCGTTGACGTTCTGCCCGAGCAGTGTGACCTCCAGCACGCCCTGCTCCACCAGGGACCGGACCTCAGCCAGCACGTCGCCGGGCGCGCGGTCCACCTCCTTGCCGCGCAACGCCGGAACGATGCAGAACGTACAGGTGTTATTGCAGCCGACCGAGATGGAAACCCATGCCGCGTAGGCGGATTCCCGCGCGGCCGGCAGCGTCGAGGGAAACTCCCGCAACGCCTCGGCTATCTCGACCTGAGCCGTACGGTTGTGCCGCGCGCGATCCAGAAGTGCCGGCAGCGAGCCGATGTTATGGGTGCCGAAGACCACGTCCACCCAGGGCGCCTTCTGGAGCACCGCGTCGCGGTCCTTTTGAGCCAGACATCCGCCGACGGCGATCTGCATGTCCGGATCAGCCTGCTTGCGCGGGGCGAGGTGACTGATGTTGCCGTAGAGCTTGTTGTCGGCGTTCTCCCGCACCGCGCAGGTGTTGAAGACCACCACGTCGGCATCGGTCCCCTCCGGGGCGCGCACGTAGCCGGCCGCCTCCAGCAACCCGGCCAGCCGTTCGGAGTCGTGGACGTTCATCTGGCAGCCGTACGTGCGGACCTGATAGCTGCGACCGGCGCGCGAGCGCGACGGCTCACTCGCCTGGCTACGGGGCAGAACCGATGTCACCTGCCTCATGCTACGGAGGTAGTGGCGGGGGCAAACGTGCCGGATCACCTTGAGCGGGGACGCAGCGAAGATTGCGTGGGTAAGGTCGGTTCATGTCGTCAGCGGTCCCGATGATCTCGATCAGCGGGGTGAACAAGCACTTCGGCTCGCTGCACGTGCTCCGGGACATCGACCTCGACGTGGATCGCGGCCAGGTGGTGGTGGTGCTGGGCCCGTCCGGTTCGGGCAAATCGACCCTGTGCCGAATCATCAACCGACTCGAGACCATCGACTCCGGCAGCATCGCGATCGACGGCGAACGGCTGCCGGCGGAGGGTCGCGAGTTGGCCCGGATGCGCTCCGAGGTCGGCATGGTGTTCCAGTCGTTCAACCTGTTCGCTCACAAGACCATCGTGGAGAACGTCATGTTGGCGCCGGTCAAGGTGCGCAAGATCGACAAGAACCGGGCCCGCGCACAGGCGATGGCGCTGTTGGACAGGGTGGGAATCGCCAACCAGGCTGAGAAGTATCCCGCCCAGCTATCCGGCGGCCAGCAGCAGCGGGTCGCGATCGCCCGGTCGCTGGCCATGGAGCCGAAGGTGATGCTGTTCGACGAGCCGACCAGCGCGCTGGATCCGGAGATGATCACCGAGGTGCTGGCGGTGATGACGACATTGGCAGCCGAGGGTATGACGATGCTCGTGGTAACCCACGAGATGGGCTTCGCCCGGCGCGCCGCGCACCGCGTCGTGTTCATGGCCGAAGGCGCCATCGTCGAGGACGCCGCACCGGACGAATTCTTCTCCAACCCGCGCACCGAGCGGGCCAGGGACTTCCTCGGCAAGATTCTCAATCACTAGGGCGAAAGGAACCCGAACATGTCAACACCCTCACTGAGGCTGATTGCGGCCGCCGTCCTGGCGGCCGCCCTGCCCTTCACTGCGTCCGCATGCGCCGGTGGCGGCGGCGGCGGTGGTGGCGGCGGGTCGGACAAGATCGTCATCGGCACGAAGTTCGACCAGCCCGGTCTGGGACTGAAGAACCCAGACGGCACGATGAGCGGCTTCGACGTCGACGTCGCCAAGTACGTCGCCAAGCAACTCGGCTACAACGAGGACCAGATCGAATGGAAGGAATCACCGTCGAGCCAGCGCGAGACGCTGATCCAAAACGATCAGGTCAAGTACATCGTCGCCACCTACTCGATCACCGACAAGCGCAAGGAGAAGGTCGACTTCGCCGGGCCGTACCTGCTCACCGGGCAGAGCCTGCTGGTGAAGGCCGACAACTCCGCCATCACCGGACCGGAGTCGTTGCAGGACAACAAGAAACTGTGCTCGGTGACGGGTTCCACACCGGCCCAGCGCATCAAGGACAAGTACCCGGGTGTGCAACTGCAGCAGTACGACACCTACTCGGCGTGCGTCGAGGCGCTCAAGAACGGCGCCATCGACGCCGTGACCACCGATGAGGTGATCCTGGCCGGCTACGCCGCACAGTCCCCCGGAGTGTTCAAGATCGTCGGCAAGCCGTTCTCCGAGGAGCGATACGGCATCGGCCTGAAGAAGGACGATGCCGAACTTCGCACCAAGATCAACGATGCGCTGGAATCGATGGAGAAGGATGGCGCCTGGAAGGCCGCGTTCGACAAGAACCTCGGCCCGGCCGGCATCACCGCCCCTGCGCCACCGTCGATCGACCGGTACTGAGTTCGACCGGGCGACTTCACCGACGTGGAGGTATTCACCGAGTATCGCGGCCAGATCTTCGAGGCGTTCTGGACCACGATTCAGCTCACGGTGTTCTCCGCGCTCGGCGCACTGGTCCTCGGCACGGTGCTGGCCGCCAT
>CAMCWJ010000329.1 GCA_945882475.1 Bifidobacterium breve | reverse complement strand
CACCGTCTGGGAGTGTGATGCGTCCGGCGAGGCCGGCGGATTCAACGGCCTTCCCGATGGCCGAATCCAGATGGCCCGCGCCGTAGATGTCGAGCGTGCAGTCATCCACCAGCGCGACGGCCTCAATTGCTTCCAGCACGCGCTTCTCGGCCGAAAGCCGGCCGCACCAGATCAACCGAAGCGGCGCGTCGTCCGGTGATCCGGAGGTCTCGGTGCTGAGGGCTCTGTCGATGACATCGTCGTCGATACCATTGGAAATGACCGAGATTGGGCGGCTAACTCCTCTTTCGGTCAGCAGCTTCGCGAAGTGTCTGGTCGGGATGACCCCGTGGTCGACAGCTTGGGTGTGGGCCACCATGAACCGCCAGGCCAACTGAGCTGGCTTGCTCTCATTCGCAGCTGAACCGGCGCTCCCTCCCGCAAGGTCGGGCTTGTACATCTTGCTGACGACGGCGGCGAGTAAGAGCGGGAAGGATGCGGCCTGGTCGAAGTACGCGTCGTAACGCGAGTGTTTGGTCTGGACGACCGGAATCCCATGTCGCCGCGCCGCTGCCACTCCGGCCAGCGCAACACCCAGGTCGCCGTGGGCGTGCACGATGTCGACGGGTCTGCGCGCCAGAAACGCGGCGTCGATCAGCCTTGCGTTGCGCTGCGACGGCCACACCAAGACGAAGTCGTCGTATTTGCCCAATTTGCGGGCGAGCCACGCCAGAACGGGTACCGGTTTCAGCTCGACAACGCGCGGATCGGGGTCGGGTGTATTGCTGAGCGGGGCGGTGAACACAGTGACGCGATGGCCCAGCTGCTCGAGGGCGCGTCGTTGGGTGGCCACCGATATCTGGGCCCCACCGAAGGTGGCGGGGTGAAGATCGGTGAACAGAGCGACGTGCATCGAAACCCTTTAGGTGACTGAGTGGCGGCTGGCTCGAGCCCGCGGAACGGCAGCTTTGTGTCCGGATCATAAGCCCGGCGTCGTGTTGTGCTCACGCTGATGGCGCCCGACGAGACGATCCTGTTGTAGCTTGCTGCCGCGCTCGAGAAGGCCATGCCGTGGGCTGGGCGGCAGCCACCCGGATGGGTGAGCGCGTAGCATTCTTCTGGCGTCGGCGCGGCTCGGCCCAAGGGGGTTCCGATGGAATTGATTTCGCCGATCGACGCGATGTTCCTGCTGGGGGAGTCACGTGAGCACCCGATGCATGTGGCCGGGCTGCAACTGTTCGAGCCACCGCAGGACGCCGGGCCGGATTACGTTCAGGACCTTTACCGGGAACTGCTGAGTTGCGATGACGTCTCTCCGACGTTTCGCAAACACCCGGCTGAATTGCTCGGCGGTATCGCCAACTTCACCTGGGCCTTTGACCGCGACCTCGATCTCGAATACCACCTGAGACGCTCGGCGCTACCCTCGCCGGGACGGGTGCGTGAACTGCTGGAGCTCAGTTCGCGGCTGCACGGAACGCTGCTCGACAGACACCGGCCGCTGTGGGAGTCGCATCTGATCGAAGGTCTCAGCGACGGCCGCTTCGCGGTGTACACGAAGTTCCATCATTCGCTCGTCGACGGTGTGTCCGCGATACGGCTGATGTGCCGCGCGTTGTCCATCGATCCCGACGACGACGACGTTCGTGCCATCTGGGCGGCGTCCAGCCGAAGGTCGAAGCGGGGCAAACCGGTCGGATCTCGGCTGAGCGGATTGGTCAGGGCGGCGGAATCTCTTGCCGCCCTAGGGCCGTCGAGCTATCACCTGGCCCGGGCGGGAGTACTTCAGCAGCAACTGACCCTACCGTTCGGGGCCCCCAAGACCATGTTCAACGTGCCCATCGGCGGGGCTCGGCGGTGTGCCGCGCAGTCCTGGCCGCTGAGCCGGGTGATGGCGGTGAAGCGGGCCGCCGGGGTGACTCTCAACGACGTGGTGCTGGCGATGTGTGCCGGCGCGCTGCGGACGTATCTGCTCGAGCAGGACGCTTTGCCTGAGCGGCCTCTGATCGCGATGGTCCCGGTCAGTCTCCGCGATGACGGCGACTCCAACGGCGGAAATCAGGTGGGAGCGCTGCTGTGCAACCTCGGCACCGACCTCGCTGATCCGGCGCAGCGACTCGAGACGGTCAGTGCGTCGATCCGACGCAACAAGGAGGTGTTCGCCCAACTGCCGCGAATTCAGCAACTGGCACTGTCTGCGTTCAACATCTCGCCGTTGCTACTCGACCTGGTGCCTGGTGCCCGCGCGGTGGCTCCGCCACCATTCAACGTGGTGATCTCCAACGTTCCCGGCTCCCGGGATCCGTTGTACCTCAACGGCTCCCGGATGGACGGCAACTATCCGATGTCCATCGTCCTGGACGGACTGGCCCTCAACATCACGCTGACCAGCAACGCTCACAACCTCGACTTCGGTGTGGTCGGGTGCCGACGCAGCGTGCCCAGGTTGCAACGCCTGCTCGGCCATCTGGAGGAGTCATTGACCGAACTCGAGATGGTGACCGGGACAGCCCGCAAGGCGCCGGCCAAGAAGGCGCCGGCCAAGAACGTTGGGGGCCGGACCCGTCGAGGGAGCTAGGGGCAGGTGACCGCGATCTCGAATGGCGCGGGACCAACTCGCTTTAGTATCTGCCCGGTTCGGTCGAATGGGAATGGACCTTGTGCCTTGGTTAGATGGCTTGCGTGACCGAGCGAGCGTTCTTCACCGTCGAGGCCGAGATGCCGGCCGGACGGGGCCGCAGCGGGGTCATCCACACCCCGCACGGTGAGATCCGCACCCCGGCGTTCGTCGCGGTCGGCACCAAAGCGACCGTGAAAGCGGTACTGCCCGAGGCCATGCGTGAACTCGGTGCGCAGGCCGTGCTGGCCAACGCCTACCACCTCTACCTGCAGCCGGGCCCGGACATCGTCGACGAAGCCGGCGGACTCGGTGCTTTCATGAACTGGCCCGGGCCGACGTTCACCGACAGCGGCGGCTTCCAGATCATGTCGCTGGGCGCGGGTTTCCGCAAAGTGCTGATGGCCGACGCCGACCGGGTCCAGGCCGACGACCTGCTGGCCAAGGGCAAGCAACGACTGGCCCACGTCGACGACGACGGCGTCACCTTCATTTCGCACCTGGACGGATCCACCCACCGGTTCACACCCGAGGTGTCCATCGCAATCCAGCACCAGTTGGGCGCCGACATCATCTTCGCCTTCGACGAGTTGACCACATTGCTCAATACCCGCGCCTACCAAGAGGAATCGCTCGCCCGCACCCAGGCGTGGGCGCTGCGCTGCCTGGCAGAACACCGTCGGCTCAGCGCGCTGGAACCGGTGTCGCGGCCGGCGCAGGCCCTCTTCGGCGTGGTGCAGGGCGCGCACTATGATGACCTGCGCCGCCACGCCTGCCGCGG
>CAMCWJ010000328.1 GCA_945882475.1 Bifidobacterium breve | reverse complement strand
CGGCTGCGATGGTGTGGCGCGCCGCCGCAGCGATCGAACTCGGCCTGTGCAATGCCGTGCTGTGTGTGCTGCCGGGGACGCCGTTGACCCCGGTCAGCGCGAAGAAGCCACCCCATCTCAATGACTCACTGCATTTCGGTGGCTCGAGCAACCGGTACGGCTCACCCCAGGCGGAGTTCGAAATCCCCTACGGCACGTTGGGACAGAACGGTCCGTACGCCCGCGTCGCCACGCTCTACGGCGCCACCTATGGCTACGACGAGCGGGCAATGGCCAAGATCGCCGTCGACCAACGCGTCAACGCGAATCACCATCCCGGGGCGATCTTCCACGACGTGCCCATCACTGTCGACGACGTCATCAACAGTCCGGTCATCGTCTCCCCGTTGCACATGCTGGAGATCGTGATGCCGGTGATGGGTGGTGCCGGCGTGTTAGTGGTCAACGCTGACCTGGCCCGGCGGTCGCCGAATCGACCGGTACGGGTCAAGGGGTTCGGGGAGCGGGTCAACTGCAAGATGGTCATGTACGCCGAGGACGCTCTGCAGACTCCGATGGTCAAGGCCGCGCAGTCGGCGTTCGCGATGGCCGGAGTGTCACCGGCTGACATGGACATGGTGTCGATCTATGACTGCTACACCATCACCGCACTGCTGAGCCTGGAAGACGCCGGGTTCTGCGAGAAGGGCGCGGGCCAGAAGTTTGTCGCCGAACACGACCTGACCTTCCGCGGGGACTTCCCGATGAACACCGCCGGCGGCCAACTGGGCTACGGCCAGGCCGGCTTCGCAGGCGGTATGCACCACGTCTGCGACGCGGCCCGTCAGATCATGGGCCGTGCCGGGGCAACGCAGGTCGGCGACTGCAACCGGGCATTCGTCTCCGGCAACGGTGGTGTGCTGGCCGAACAGACCACTCTGGTACTGGAAGGAGACTAGTGATGAGCGAGTTCAGCAGGCCGATGCCGGTCCCGACGCCGACCAGCCAGCCGTTCTGGGATGCGTTGGCAGAGCACAAGATCCGGATCCAATACTCGCCTTCGGCGCAGCGCTACGTGTTCTATCCCAGGATTCTGGCGCCGGGCACCCTCGCCGATGACCTCCAGTGGCGACAGATCTCCGGGGCGGCCGCGCTGTACTCCTACACCGTCGCCCACCGGCCCGTCGCGCCGCACTTTGCCGACGCGGTCCCGCACATTATCGCCGTCGCGCAGTGGGATGAGGGCCCCCGGTTCGCCACCGAAATCGTCAATGCTGATCCCGCAGAGTTGCGGGTGGGTATGCGGATACAACCGGTGTTCGTCGACATCCCCGACGAGGGCATCACGTTGCTGCGCTACGAGCCTGCCTGAGAGGGTCCACTCACACAGTGATGGTCGGCTGGTGGAGGTCGATCCAGACCGATAGATCGAGGACCCGCTCCAACCGAAACCGGTCCAGCAGTTCCAGCGATTCGGCGTCGATGCGGGTCAGGTGCTCCAGCGCTTGGCGGTCGACCACGTTGAACAGCGTGTCGTTGCCGCTGGCGAGCAGTTCCCGGGCTTGGGCTTGGATATCGGCGCAGTATTGGGGATCGGATGTGCTCGGGTAGCGGCTCTTGACTCGCTGCAGCACCGATTCAGGCAGGACGTCGCGGACCGCGCCCCGCAGCAGGCTCTTCTCCCTGCCGTCATAGCTCTTCATCGACCACGGCGTGTTGTAGACGTACTCGACTAGGCGGTGATCGCAGAAGGGCACCCGCACCTCCAGGCCCACGGCCATGCTCATCCGGTCGTTGCGGTCCAACAGGATTCGCACGAACCGGGTCAGGTGCAGATAACTCATCACCCTCATCCGGTGGGTCAAGTCGTCTTCGTCGGCGAGGCGTTCCACCTCGGCAACCGCGTCGACGTAACGGTCCTGGAGGTAGGTCTCCAGGTCGAGTACCGCGCGCAATTCAGGGGTGAGGATGTACCCGGAGGGATCAGTCCATGACGCGCCGATTGCGATCCACGGGAAGGCATCCGCCCACTGCACCCCGGGGTCATGGAACTGCCGGTACCCGCCGAAGATCTCGTCGGAGGCCTCCCCGGACAGCGCCACCGTCGACTGCTCTCGGATGGCCTTGAACAGCAGATACAGCGACGCGTCCTGTTCGCCGCCGCCGTTCGGAAGGTCGAGTGCGGCCACCACCTTGCGCCGGATAGCGGGATCGGAAAGCTGCCGGTGGTCGATCACGATGTCGGTGTGTTCGGAGCCGACGTACTGGGCGACGGCGTGGACGTAGGGGGAGTCGAGCGTGGGGTGGGTTTCGCTGGGCGTGAAGGTCTCGGCCTGGCCGGTGAATTCGACGGAGAAGGTTCGCACCGGTGTGCTCAAGTCGCGGGCGGCCAGCGCCGTGATCGCGCTGGAATCCAGACCGCCCGAAAGCAATACGCATTTGGGTACGTCGGCGACCAACTCTCTGCGAACGATGTCGTCGAGCAGTTCGCGCACCCGGGCGACTGTGGTGTCACGGTCGTCGGTGTGCAGTCGCGACTCCAGCCGCCAGTAGGTCCGCTCCCGGATGCCACGCTCCTCGACGGTGACAATCGTTGCAGGCTCGACCTCCCGCATGCCCTTCCATATCGATGTACCC
Organism: Bifidobacterium breve; assembly: GCA_945882475.1. Lineage (GTDB taxonomy): Bacteria > Actinomycetota > Actinomycetes > Mycobacteriales > Mycobacteriaceae > Mycobacterium. Next base: position 777 of record CAMCWJ010000328.1, on the reverse strand, counting down.
GGGGTTTTCGCCGGCACGAGCAGCTCGCGTAAACCGTTCAGGTCGACCGCCCGCGGAGCCATCGGGTTGGCGAAGATCGCCTTGGGTTCCGAGCCGAACAACACGCCGTCTGGGGTGGCGTAGAAGTAGAGCGGCTTGACCCCCATGCGGTCGCGGATCATCACCAGCTTGCGCTCCCGGGAGTCCCAGATCGCGAAGGCGTACATCCCGTTGAGCCGGTCGGCGAGTGCCTCACCCCACTGCAGATAGCCGCGCAGCACCACCTCGGTGTCGCTGGCGGACTCGAAGCTGTGTCCTTTGGCGATCAACTCGCGACGCAGTTCGGTGAAGTTGTAGACCTCACCGGTGTAGACCATGCCCACATCACCCGACGGTGTGGAGACCACCATCGGTTGTGCGCCACCGGCCAGGTCGATGACGGCCAGCCGACGGTGGCCCAACGCCGCCTCGGGCTGCAACCACACTCCGGCCGCGTCGGGACCGCGGCACGCCATGGTCTCGGTCATCGCCTCGATCGCGGCCCGCTCCCGGGTCAGATCCCTCGAGAAATCCACCCAGCCAGTCATTCCGCACATGTCAAGACACTCCACCCGGAAGCTGTGCGTCGGCATAGTCGTCGACCGCCGCGTAATTGGCAGCCCTCATCAGCTTCCATCAAATGGGCTGCGCCACTGCAGGTTCGGGAACTTGGCATAGCCGCGGTCGTTGGTGATCCAGGTGGCGCCGTTCTCGATGGCCAGCGCGGCGTGGTAGGCATCGGGCACGTCGTTCTAGAGT
>CAMCWJ010000327.1 GCA_945882475.1 Bifidobacterium breve | reverse complement strand
AGTTGGTGCACCGCCGTTGGCGCACCGGTGGCCTCGGTCACCGCCTCCAGGGCCTGCCAATGGTCGCCGTGCTGATGAGTGGTGACGATTAAGTCCAGCTTCGGGGCGTGCTCGGCGATCAGCTCGACCAGCCATTCCGGGTCGTTGGCGGCGTCGATCAGCAGGGACTCACCGGTTGACGAGCAAGTCACCACGTAGGCGTTGTTGTCCATCGGACCCACCGAGGCCTTGATGATCGTCACACCGGGCAGGGTGCGCCGAGCGGCGGTCCGGGTCTCGACGTGGCCGGTGTAGGTGTCGTCGACGACTGTCATGGCCATCACGGTACTGCCGACGCCGGCGCCGGGGGATGGCGCATAGCATGGGCGCGTGGCTGACCGGTTGATCGTCAAGGGAGCGCGCGAGCACAACCTCCGCGGCATCGACCTCGATCTGCCCCGCGACGCCCTGATCGTGTTCACCGGCCTGTCCGGATCCGGGAAGTCCTCGCTGGCGTTCGACACCATCTTCGCCGAGGGCCAGCGCCGCTACGTCGAGTCGCTGAGCGCCTACGCGCGGCAGTTCCTCGGCCAGATGGACAAGCCCGACGTCGACTTCATCGAGGGGCTCTCGCCCGCGGTGTCGATCGACCAGAAGTCCACCAACCGCAACCCGCGGTCCACCGTCGGCACCATCACCGAGGTCTACGACTACCTGCGTCTGCTTTACGCGCGCGCCGGCACGCCGCACTGCCCGGTCTGCGGTGAACGCATCGCGCGACAGACCCCGCAGCAGATCGTCGACCAGGTGTTGGCGATGGCCGAGGGCACCAAGTTCCAGGTGTTGGCGCCGGTGGTCCGCACCCGTAAAGGCGAGTTCGTCGACCTCTTCGACAAGCTGAATTCCCAGGGCTACAGCCGGATTCGGGTCGACGGCGTGGTGCATTCCCTGACCGAGCCGCCGACGCTGAAGAAGCAGGAGAAGCATGACATCGAGGTGGTTGTCGACCGCCTGACGGTCAAGGCCAGCGCCAAGCAGCGGCTCACCGACTCGGTGGAGACCGCGCTGGGACTCGCCGACGGAATCGTGGTGCTCGACTTCGTCGACCGCGACGAGGGTGACCCGCACCGCGAGCAACGTTTCTCCGAGAAACTCGCCTGCCCCAACGGACACCCGTTGGCAGTCGATGACCTTGAGCCGCGGTCGTTTTCGTTCAACTCGCCCTACGGCGCCTGCCCGGAGTGCAGCGGCCTGGGCATCCGCAAGGAAGTCGACCCCGAACTCGTCGTACCCGACCCGGATCTGACCCTGGCCGATGGCGCGGTGGCTCCGTGGGCGATGGGGCACAACTCTGATTACTTCACCCGCATGATGGCCGGCCTCGGCGAGGTGCTGGGATTCGACGTCGACACCCCCTGGAAAAAGCTTCCGGTCAAGGCGCGCAAGGCGATTCTGGAGGGCTGCGACGAGCAGGTGCACGTGCGCTACCGCAACAGATACGGCCGCACCCGCTCCTACAACGCCGACTTCGAGGGCGTGATGGCGTTCCTGCAGCGACGGATGGAGCAGACCGACTCCGAGGCGATGAAGGAACGCTACGACGGGTTCATGCGGGATGTGCCCTGCCCCGAGTGCGGCGGCACGCGACTCAAGCCGGAGATCCTCGCGGTCACGCTGTCGGCGGGCGCACAGACCAAGTCGATCGCGGCCGTGTGCGAGTTGTCCATCGCCGAATGCTCGGAGTTCCTGCGTGCCCTCACCCTGGGCACCAGGGAACAGGCGATCGCCGGGCAGGTACTCAAGGAGGTGCAGTCCCGGCTGGGCTTCCTGCTCGACGTCGGGCTGGACTACCTGTCGCTGGGTCGGGCGGCGGGAACTCTCTCCGGTGGTGAGGCCCAACGCATCCGGCTCGCCACCCAGATCGGATCGGGACTGGTTGGGGTGCTCTATGTGCTCGACGAACCGTCTATCGGACTGCACCAGCGCGACAACCGCCGTCTCATCGAAACCCTCACTCGCCTAAGGGATCTGGGCAACACGCTCATCGTCGTTGAACACGATGAGGACACCATTGCTCATGCTGACTGGGTCGTCGACATCGGACCCGCGGCCGGCGAGCACGGCGGCCGAGTGGTGCACAGCGGCCCCTACGCCGAGTTGCTGCGCAACCCCGACTCAATCACCGGCGCCTACCTGTCCGGACGGAAAAGCATCGAGGTTCCCGCCCTTCGTCGGGTTGTCGACCGCAAGCGGCAACTGACCGTCGTCGGCGCCCGCGAACACAATCTGCACGAGATCGACGTGACCTTCCCGCTCGGGGTGCTCACCGCGGTCACCGGAGTGTCGGGGTCGGGCAAGTCCACTCTGGTCAACGACATCCTCGCCACCGTGCTGGCCAACAAGCTCAACGGGGCCCGGTTGGTTCCCGGCCGGCACACCCGCGTCACCGGTCTCGAGCACGTCGACAAACTGGTGCGGGTGGATCAGTCGCCGATCGGGCGCACGCCGCGCTCCAACCCGGCCACCTACACCGGCGTCTTCGACAAGATCCGTACCCTGTTCGCCGCCACCACCGAGGCCAAGGTTCGCGGCTACCAGCCCGGGCGGTTCTCGTTCAACGTCAAAGGTGGCCGCTGCGAAGCGTGTTCGGGCGACGGCACCATCAAGATCGAGATGAACTTCCTGCCCGACGTCTATGTGCCATGCGAGGTATGTCAAGGCGCCCGCTACAACCGCGAGACCCTCGAGGTGCACTACAAGGGCAAGACCATCTCGGAAGTGCTCGACCTGCCCATCGAGGACGCGTGCGAGTTCTTCGAGCCGATCAGCAGCATCCACCGCTATCTCAAGACCCTCGTCGACGTGGGTCTGGGCTACGTCCGACTGGGGCAGCCCGCGCCGACGCTGTCCGGCGGTGAGGCGCAACGGGTGAAACTCGCGGCGGAGTTGCAGAAGCGCTCGACCGGCCGCACCGTCTACATCCTCGACGAGCCCACCACCGGACTGCATTTCGAGGACATCGGCAAGTTGCTCAGGGTGATCAACGGCCTCGTCGACAAAGGCAACTCGGTGATCGTCATCGAACACAACCTTGATGTCATCAAGACCGCGGACTGGATCATCGACATGGGACCCGAGGGCGGCGGGGGCGGTGGAACTGTGGTGGCCCAGGGCACCCCGGAGGATGTCTCCGCGGTTGCGGCGAGCTACACCGGCCGGTTCCTGGTCGAGGCCCTGGGCACCGTGGTACCCAAACGACCGCCGCGCCGGCGCAAGGCCAGCGCTTAGTTCCGTGCTGCCCGGGGGCGAGGGTTTCTCCACAGTCTGGGGTTGATCCACAGGTGTGGGTGTGGGGTCGTGGGTTTGTCGGGGCCGCGTTTTATGGTTCGAACATGTTTTCGAATGAGGTGTCCG
>CAMCWJ010000326.1 GCA_945882475.1 Bifidobacterium breve | reverse complement strand
ATCGAGAGCATGTGCATCTCGGAGGTGCCCTCGTAGGTCAGCACCGACTCCAGGTTGTTGGCGTGTCGCAACGGCGAGTACTCGAGGGTGATTCCGCTGCCGCCCAACAGGGTTCGGCACTCGCGGGCGATCGCCAGCGCCTCCCGAACGTTGTTCAGCTTGCCCAGGCTCACCTGCTCCGGGCTCACGCCCTCGGCGTCCTTGATCCGGCCCAGGTGAATCGCCAGCAGCACACCCTTGCCGAGTTCCAGCGTCATATTGGCCAGCTTCTCCTGGGACAGTTGGAAACTCGACAGCGGCCGGTCGAACACCTCGCGGTCGCGGGTGTAGGCCAGTGCGGTCTCCAGGCAGTCTCGGGCCGCGCCCATCGCGCCGAAGACAATCCCAAATCGGGCCTCGTTGAGGCAGCCCAAAGGGGCACCCAGGCCGATGGCGTCGGGCAACTGAGCCGAGGCCGGCAGCCGAACGTTGTCCAGCACCAACTCCGAGGTCACCGAGGCCCGCAGCGAGAGCTTGCGGTGGATCACGTTGGCGGTGAAACCCGGTGTGTCGGTGGGCACCAGGAAGCCCCGGATGCCGTCATCGGTCTGCGCCCAGATGGTGGCGACGTCGGCCAGATTGCCGTTGGTGATCCACATCTTGGTGCCGTTGATGACCCAATCGGTTCCGTCCCGGCGGGCGCGGGTGCGCATACCGGCCGGGTTGGAGCCGAAGTCCGCCTCGGTCAGTCCGAAGCAACCGATCGCATCACCGGCGGCCAATCGCGGCAGCCACTGCTGCTTCTGCTCCTCGGATCCGTAGCGGTAGATCGAGTACATCGACAGCGATCCCTGCACCGAGACGAAGCTGCGGAAACCGCTGTCGCCGGCTTCGAGTTCCATGCAGGCCAGGCCGTAGCTCACGGCGTTGGTTCCGGCACAGCCGTAGCCGTCGAGGTGCATGCCCATCAGGCCAAGGCCGCCGAACTCCTTGGCGAGTTCCTTGGGCAGCGTGCCGGATTCAAACCAGTCCGCCACATTGGGCCGCAACCGGTCGTCGACGAATCGGCGCACGGTGGCGGCGATGTCGCGTTCATCGGCGTCGAGCAGCCGGTTGACGTCGAACAACTCGAACGGGGTGTAGGTGTCCTTCTTCGGCGGGGCGGCCGTCGTGGTCATGACTTGCCGATTCGGATCAGCTTCTTGTTGACGAACTCGTCGATACCGAAGCGGCCGAGTTCGCGGCCGAACCCGGACCGCTTCACGCCGCCGAACGGCAACTCCACACCGTCGGCGCCGACGAGGTTGACGTAAACCATGCCGGCCTCAATCTTGTCGGCCACCCGCTTGGCCTGCTCGGCGTCGGTGGTGAACACGTACGACCCCAGACCGAACGGGGTGTCGTTGGCCAACTCCACTGCCTCGTCTTCGTCAGCTGCCTTGTAGACGCACGCCACCGGGCCGAACAGTTCCTCGCGGTAGGACGCCGAGTCGGGGGTCAGGCCGGTCAGCACGCCGGGCGGGAAGTGCGCGCCCTTGCGTTCGCCGTTCGACACCAGCGTCGCTCCGTCGGCGACGGCGCGGTCGACCTGCGCGGCGAGGCGCTGGGCGGCGCCCACCGACGACAGCGGCGCCAGTTCGTCGGCGGTCTCGAGCACCTTCGCGGTGAACTTCGTCAGGAAGTCGTCGTAGATGTCGGCGGCGACGATGAAGCGCTTGGCCGCGTTGCACGCCTGCCCGGTGTTCTCGAACCGGCCCGCAACCGCGGCTTCGACGGTGGCGTCGAGATCGTTGGTGCTCAGCACGATGAACGGATCGCACCCACCGAGTTCGAGCACAACCTTCTTGAGGTTGCGTCCGGCGACCTCGGCGACCGCGGCACCGGCACGCTCGGATCCGGTCAGCGAGACGCCCTGAACCCGCGGGTCGGCAATCGCCTCGGCGATCTGCTCATTGGTGGCGTAGACGTTGACGTAGGCACCCTTCGGGAAGCCTGCGTCGTCGTAGATTTTCTGGATGGCCGCGGCCGACTCGGGGCACTGCGGCGCGTGCTTGAGCACGATCGTGTTGCCCAGCGTCAGGTTCGGGCCGGCGAACCTAGCCACCTGGTAGTACGGGTAGTTCCACGGCATGATGCCCAGCAGCACACCGACCGGCCCGCGCCGGATGATCGCGCTGCCCTCCCCGTCGAGCAGGTCAATCGTCTCGTCGGCGAGGAACTTCTCGGCGTTATCGGCGTAGTACTCGTAGATCGCGGCACTGAAGTCGATCTCGCCGAGAGCGCCATCGACGGTCTTGCCCATCTCCCGGTTGATGATCTCGGCGAGTTCCTGCCGGCGTTCGGAGTGCAATGCGGCGACCTTGCGGATCAGCGCCGCGCGCTGGGCCACCGTGGAGTTCCTCGACCAGTCCCGGTAGGCCTGTTGCGCTGAGGCCAGCGCACCTTCGATCTGCTGATCGGTGGCCGTCGGGTACTCCTGCACCACGTCGCCGGTTGCCGGGTTGACCACTGCGTACAAAGACATCTTTTGTCCCTCTCGTTGTGCCTGCGCCCAGCCTACGACCGCCGGGAGGCGTACGGCCAGGGATTGTTGCGCTCCGGGACCGACTCGGCTCGGACGGCCTTCAGTCGCATCCGCAGGTACTGGCGCAGGTCGTGCAACCCCGGATCGCTTGCCCGGTTCTGCGCCTCGTCGGGATCGGAAGTCAGGTCGTACAGCTCCCACTGGTCATCGAGCGGGCTGGTCCGGTAGACGTCTCCGCCGGGGCCGTTGGCCGCGTACTGCCGGACGCCCGGCTCGGTCCAGGTCGACGGATCATCGAAGCTGCGGACCAGTTTCCACTGGTGTCCTGCGCCTCCGGGTGCGTCCGCGTCATCGACTCGGACGACCAGGCCCTCGAAGTTGGCGGCGGTGTGGGCGGGGATCCGGATCCGAAGCGGCGCAGGGAGTTTGGTAGTCCGCTTCATTCTGCGGGCGATTCCGGAGGCGCCGCTGTCACCTTCGAGCATGTTGTCTCGGGTCATCAGGTACACCGCGCGGCCCTCGTCGACGGGGCCGCCGTCGACGACCGGCATCAGGTCCCGTCCCGGCAGCGGATGCACCTCGGAGAACGACTCCCGCAGCGTCTCGGCCACCGCCTCGACGTCCACACCGGCCGCGCCGAGCAGGGTCGGCACCAGATCGACGTGCGACGTCGGGGCATCCACGACCCGGGGGCCGGAGGCGTCCGCGCCGATCCGGACGATCGTCAGCGGCACCCGGGTGGCCTCGTCGTAGAGGTTGAACCACTTCTGGTGCAGGCCGCCGTGCGCACCCAGCAGGTCGCCGTGGTCGGAGGTGCGAACCAGCACCGCATTGTCCGAACCGCCGTCGGTGACCGCGCGACGGACCCGGTCGACCGGTGCGTCGACTTCGGCGTGCAACCGGT
>CAMCWJ010000325.1 GCA_945882475.1 Bifidobacterium breve | reverse complement strand
CGCGGTGCTTCGTATCTCCGGTTTACTATGACTGCAGTGTGGTGATGGCCGTCGTCAAGTCCACCAACGTCATCATCTAAACCGAAGGCGGACAACGTGAATGACGTCACGCGCAGTGCCCTCACCGGGGTACTAGCGCTGGTATTCGTCGGCGGTTGCGCAGCGCAACCGGAGCCCTCGTCAGGCACGTCCACCGGTGGCGCGACGATCACAGTCTTCGCGGCGGCGTCGTTGAAAAAGGCCTTCACCGAGATCGGTGAAAGGTTCGAAGCCGACAACCCCGGCGACGACGTCGAGTTCTCCTTCGCCGGTTCCGCCGATCTCGCCACCCAACTCACCCAGGGCGCCCCGGCCGACGTCTTCGCCTCCGCCGACACCGCGAACATGGACAAGGTCGTCCAAGCCGGACTGCTGTCGACAGAACCCGCCGACTTCGCCTCCAACACTCTCACCATCGCGGTCGCCCCGGGGAATCCGACGAACATCACGGCACTGAAGGACCTCACCCGACCGGGCGTCTTGGTGGTGATCTGCGCCCCGCAGGTTCCGTGTGGTTCGGCCACCGAGAAGGTCGAACAGGCCGGCGGTGTGCAGTTGGATCCGGTCAGCGAGGAGTCATCCGTGTCCGATGTCCTCAACAAGGTCACCACCGGCCAGGCCGACGCCGGACTGGTCTATGTCACCGATGTGCTCGCCGCGGGTGACACGGTGACCGGTGTGGCGTTTTCGGAATCCGCGGGTGTGGTGAACACCTACCCGATCGGGGTGCTGACCCAATCGGTGAATCCGGAGGCGGCCCGCCGATTCGTCGACCTGGTCACCGGCGAGGCCGGCCAGAAGGCGCTTGCCGCAGCGGGATTCGCCAAACCCTGACCTCAGAGGTATTGGTTGAGGACGTTGTAATGGTGGTTGAGGTAATACACCAGCGTCAGGCCCAGGATCACCAGATAGACCACCAGCGAGATGAGGCCGACCCGCCGGTCCAGCCTCGCTGTCAGGGCCTGAGCCATCTCTGCCCGGTTTCGGCGACTGGCCAGCGTCGTATACGCCATGGCACCCAAGATGTAGACCATCGAGACGATGTAGATCACGTCAAGCATCGTCAGGTAATCCACGGAGGGCAGGCTGGCGTCCGTATTCCACTGCAGGGCGACGATTGTCAGCATCGCGGTGATACCGATACCTGCGCGCGCATCTTCTAGCCGGGCCGGCAGCAGGTAGATCAGCGAGGTGATGAGGATGACGATGAAGATCGGCAGAACCAGCTTCACCAGGTAGGGCAACACATCCCGGGCCACCGGCAGCGCGATCACGATCCTGGAATACCGGGTGTCCGGATTGGCGGAGATATCGCCGAAGTTCGTCGGGTACTTGTGCGGGACGATGGTCATCGTGGGTTGCCCCAGTAGATAACCGGGTATGGACATCGCGCCGCTGTCATTGATGGAGACCGGAGTGGTGTCTTGGACGTACTCCAGTTGAGAGGTGTCGTAGTCCTTGTCCTCGAACACCATCTCCAGCACCTGGGTGTCAAACGGGTACTTCTCCAGATTCATTTTCCTGCTGAACACGCCCTGATACCGCAGCACCATGTACTTGGAACCGTCCGGCATGTCCAGTGGCGCGTCGTAGAGAGGTTCGCCGGTGAGACCGCCCGTTCCGGAGGATGTGGTGTTCTGAGTGCCTTCGGAGTTCATCGACTCGATCGTGAGCCACGGGTCGATCTTCGGGTTCTTCCAGCGCATCCACAGGTAGAAGTCGACGGTGAAGTTCTCCGACGCGAGGTCGATGTCCTGCAGGTCGTTGATGAACACCCCGACGGTCACCTTGTCGCTCTCGGTTTCGGCACCTGCCGCCGCCGGCAGCCCCAGTGGAACCGTCCACATGGCTACCAACGCAAGCAGCACCCGAATCAGACGAGCCAGCAAGTCACCCTCCTCAGTAGGGCGCCTGGCTTGCCGGCCGGCTACCGCCGGGTGTGTTCAGACGCCCGGTAACGAGAGTAGACGCTCAGTCTGTTCCATCGTGTCGTGCACCCGATGCTGTTGGCGACGCTGCTGTTCTTCTCTGCCGTACCGTGGCGCACGATGAAATCACGCGCCCGTCGCCGAGTGCCCCGCCGCATGACTGACCTCGATGCCGGGACGTTCTGTACGTTGACGGGTCGCACTGATGTTACCGAAGTGCGGATAGAACATGTCGAGCATGGCACCGCCGTCCGCGGCCACGTCAGTGTCACTGGGAGTCCACATCTGCCGCGCCGGGCGTTCGTCAAGCTCGCTCCAGTGCGGCCTGCTGAACGTCTCTTGAACCGGTACATGGCATTGGCGCAGAACGAAGCTGAGATTTATCGACGGTTGAACATCGAGTTGGGAGATCTCATCCCGACAGCGTATGGGGCACAGTCCGGCCCGCAGCGAGCCCGGGCGATCGTCATCATGGAAGACCTCACCGACCGCGATGCACGATTCCTTTCGGTGGCAGCAGGATGCGCATCTGCGGATGCGATGGCAGTGGCTGCCGCACTCGGCGATCTACACCGGAAATTCTGGATGTCGGAGCGGTTGCGCACCGGGGATCTGATCGACCTGAGCCCCTCGAGGTCACGCTCGACCTCCCGGGGTCCGCGAGCCTGGCCTCTGCTCCGGATGATCCCGGGCGCCTTCCATGACGTCGTCCCCGCGGACCTGCGGGCCCAAACCTCGATCCTGGTGGAACAACGCTGGTCGATCGCAAAACTGATCAACTCCGATCCGCACACCCTGATTCATGGTGATACCCATGCCGGCAATATCTGCGTGATCGGCGACCGGCCGATGCTTTTCGACTGGCAGGTGGCGTCCTGCGGGCCCGCGGTCAAGGATCTGGCCTACTTCGCCTGCACATCGCTGGACACCGAAACCCGCCGCGCAATCGAAGGCTGCCTCGTTGAGACCTACGTTGCGCATCTCAACGGGGACGGCATCGAGCGCCTTTCGGTCGCACAAGCCTGGGATGCCTACCGGATGTACGCGTTCACGGCCTACATCGCAGCTGGTGTCACCGCAGTCTTCGGCCGGCGACTTCAAAGCGAGGGAACCACCCGCGCGGGCTTGCGCCGCGCTGTACAGGCGATGAGCGATCTGGAGAGCATGGCGATACTGCGGCAGCGTCTTTCAGCCGTCTGAAGATCTGCGTCAGCGGCTCGGCAGGCAGAGCAGGCGCTCGGTTTCCTCAACGGATGCGATGGACAGGTCCAGTGCTCGGGCGAGTTCGGCTGCTCGCGCGACCAACGGCGTATTGCCCTGCGCCAATTCACCCTTGCGGAGGTAGAGGGTGTCCTCCAGTCCGGCGCGGGCATTACCTCCCAGCGCCAGGCCGATCCCGGTGAGGTTCAGGTTCGCCCGTCCGATGGCGATGATCTGCCAGACGCAGTCC
>CAMCWJ010000324.1 GCA_945882475.1 Bifidobacterium breve | reverse complement strand
TTGATGAGCCGTATGCACTTGCGGCCGCCGGCGATCGGGTTTACGTCAGTTCCGCCGCGCTGTCCGAGGACAGCGTCATCGCCATCGACACCGCGGCGGGCGTTCCGCTTGCCGCCCGGGAAATCACCTCGCGGGCCCGCGGCATCGCGGTCAGCCCCACCGGGGACGTGCTCTACGTCGCCCGCGGCGGTGAGGACACCGCCGACATCGCGGTCATCGACGTCGAGAGCGGCGACATCTCCGGCATCCCGGTATCCGACGCGGCCGACGCCTCAGTGGACACCGTGCGACTCAACAACGACGGCACCCGGTTGTTCGCCGGGCTCACCACGGCCGCCGGCGGGGCACTCCTGGTAGTGGACGTCGCCACACGGCGGGTTCTGCACACGGTTCCGGTCGCCGGATCGATCGGTGACATCGCTGTGCACCGCGACGGCCGCAGAGTATTTGCGACCGGTCGCGACGATGAGCGGGGCAGCGTTGTCTCGGTCATCGACACCGCCGCCGGCCGCGTCACGGCCAGCGTCGAGGTCAGTGGGTTGGCGACTCAGGTGATCGCCGGCGCCAATCGGGCCTACGTGGTCCACGGTGACCAGATCGCGATTGTCAACACCGCGACGTCGACGATCGTCGACAGCATCGACGTCGGGTGGCCGGTGTCGTGCGTCGCGATCGGCCGGGACGAGGCAAGCCTGTACGTGGCCGACTTTGATGGCGCCGTCAGCACCGTTGCGGTGCCGGGCACCGGAAACCGGTTGCGCGCGGCGTCCTGACCCGGCGACGTCAGCGCTGGCTGCAGTCCAGCGACACCGAGATGGTTTGGCTGGACACCACCGGCACCAGGAACGTCGAATCACCCCGGCCCAACCCCGGGCCAACGAACGGCACCCATTGGGTCAAGGTCTGTGGGTTGCGGACGCTGGTGACGATGCATTTCGACAGTGGGGCGGTGCCGATCCGGTCCAGTGTCACCGTGTAGCCCTGCTGCTGAAGCTTGTTGATCGTGTCCTGGGCCGATTCCTCGGCCGCAGCCGGTCCGGCGGGCCCGGCAAGGGCGGCGCCCGTCGCCGCGACCGCAGCGAGGATCCATCGTGTGCGCACGGCCGCCTCCTCACGTCGTTTCGTTGATCCTCTCAGTACATCGTCGGGTATTGGCAAATCGTTGCCTTACACCGGTCGGTTTCGCTGAGGGCACACCAACCCGGAGATATCAGGTGTGCGTGGGCGCTACCATTCGCCCACCGGCACTGCGAGACGAGAGTTGACCCCGATGCAGAGCACCATGCAGCACTCTGAATTGACCGTCGCGGCGATCCTGCGATACGCGGTGGGCGTTCATGGTGACCGGACGGTGAGCACCGCGACCGGTGCGGGTTTCCGTCACGCCACGTACCGCGAACTCGGCCAGCAGGCCGCGCGACTGGCCAATGCGCTGCGCCGCCTCGGCATCGACGGCGATCAACGGGTCGCCACCTTCATGTGGAACAACCAGGAACACCTGGAGGCCTACGTCGCGGTGCCGTCGATGGGCGCGGTGCTGCACACCCTCAACATTCGGCTGTTCCCCGAACAGATCGAGTTCGTCGCCTACGAGGCCCAGGATCAGGTGGTGATCGCCGATCTGTCGCTGGCGCCCATCCTGGCCCCGGTGCTGCCGCAGATGGAGACGGTTCACACCGTGATCGCGGTGGGCTCCGGTGACCTGGCCCCGCTGGAGGCATCCGGCAAGCGGATACTGCGCTACCACGAGATCACCGCAGCAGAGTCCGATCATTTCGACTGGCCGGAGATCGACGAGAACTCTGCCGCCGCAATGTGTTACACCAGCGGAACCACCGGCAATCCCAAGGGTGTGGTGTATGGCCACCGGTCGAGCTATCTGCACTCGATGGCTGTCTGCAGTGGCAACGGCATGGGTCTGAGCTTCTCGGACAAGGCTTTTCCGATCGTGCCGATGTTCCACGCCAACGCCTGGGGGCTCCCGTACGCGGCGCTGATGGCCGGCGCGGACATCGTGTTGCCGGATCGGTTCATGGACGCCAAGTCGCTGGTGAACCTGATCGAGACCCAGCGTCCGACGGTCGCCGGAGCCGTTCCGACGATCTGGAACGACGTGATGAACTTCCTCGAAGGTGAACCCGGCCACGACATCTCCTCGCTGCGTTTGGTGGCCTGCGGCGGATCAGCCGTGCCGTTGTCCCTGATGCAGACCTTCGAGCAGCGCCACGGGGTACAGATCCGTCAACTGTGGGGCATGACAGAGACCTCGCCGATGGCGACGCTGGCCTGGCCGCCGCCCGGCACACCTGACGATGAGCAGTGGGAAATCCGCAGCACGCAGGGCCGGCCGATGTGCGGTGTGGAGGCCCGCATCGTCGACGACGCCGGCACGGTGCTGCCCAATGACGCTGTGGCCGTAGGCGAACTCGAGGTGCGGGGACCCTGGATCACCGGGTCCTACTACCTGAACACCGATCCCTCGAAGTTCGAGTCCGGTTGGCTGCGCACCGGCGATGTCGGCCGCATCGACCACATGGGATACATCACGCTGACCGACCGCGCCAAGGACGTCATCAAGTCCGGTGGCGAATGGATCTCCTCGGTGGAGTTGGAGAATCAGTTGATCGCCCACCCGTCGGTGCGGGAGGCCGCGGTGGTCGGGGTTCCCGACGAGCGCTGGCAGGAGCGGCCGCTGGCAGCCGTCGTGATCAAGGACGGCGAGGCCGTCACCGCGCAGGAACTACGCGACTTCCTGGCCGACAAGGTGGTGCGCTGGTGGCTGCCGGAACGCTGGACGTTCATCGACGAGATCCCGCGTACCAGCGTCGGCAAGTACGACAAGAAGACCATTCGATCGCGCCACGCCGAGCAGGCCTACGAGGTCGTCGAGCTTCGGTCCTGACGCACAGACCGCTTGGGACTACCGCTCGGCGCGTTGGTAGGCGGTGACGACCGCCGCCCCGCCCAGGCCGATGTTGTGTTGCAGTGCGGCCGTGACGTTGTCCACCTGACGGGCGTCTGCGGTGCCGCGCAGTTGCCAGGTCAGCTCGGTGCACTGGGCCAGCCCGGTGGCGCCCAGCGGGTGGCCCTTGGAGATCAGCCCGCCCGACGGGTTGACCACCCAGCGTCCGCCGTAGGTGGTGTCGCCCGAGTCGATCAGCTTCGGCGCCTCGCCGGGCCCGCACAACCCCAGCGCCTCATAGAGCAACAGCTCATTGGCTGAGAAGCAGTCGTGCAACTCGATCACCTGGAAGTCTTCCGGGCCCAACCCGCTCTGGCCGTACACCTTTTGTGCGGCTTGGACATTCATGTCGTAGCCGATGATGTTCTTCGCCGAGCCGTCGAATGTCGAGGCGAAGTCGGTGGTCATCGCCTGACCGACGATCTCGACGGCCTGTCCGGCCAGCCCATGGGAATCG
>CAMCWJ010000323.1 GCA_945882475.1 Bifidobacterium breve | reverse complement strand
CGGGTGGTCGTGGTCGTGGTCTGGACCGTGGTGATGTCCCGCGCCGTGGCCGTGCCCTTGATCGTGTCCGGTGGAGTGTCCGTGTCCGTCGCCGGTGGGTTCGACGTCGTGGGTCATGGGCGGTGTTCCTTCGATCGGGCCGAATTCAGTTGAGCAGGGGTAGCGGGGTGCAGGGTGGCCAGATCGGCGGCATCACGGTGATGGCCCGGAACGCCCGGTCCGGCGTGCTCGGCGTTGAACACCGCATCGGTGACCAGTTGCCCGACGTGGTCGTTTTCCAGGCTGTAGAAGATCGTGGTGCCCTCCCGGCGAGTGCGGACAAGTCGCGCCATCCGCAGCTTCGCCAGATGCTGCGAGACCGATGGCGCGGGCTTGTCGATGTGGGAGGCCAGGTCACTGACAGACATCTCCCGGTCCACCAGCGCCCACAACACCTGAACGCGGGTGGCATCGGCCAGCATCCGGAACACCTCGACCACCAAGTCCACCTGATCGGCGGGCAGCCGGCGACCACACCCTCCACTATCTGCATTCATACGCAAATACTAGGAGCGGCGTGCAGGTGAGGCAAGACGCGGGGATCTCCCCGGCCCGAACTGTTGGGCTGGACTTTAAGGTCTTCGTCATGACCGTGGCGCGTTCCATCCTGCTGTTCGTCTTGGCGGCGATCGCCGAAATCGGTGGGGCATGGCTGATCTGGCAGGGGGTACGTGAACATCGCGGCTGGATCTGGATGGGCGCCGGGGTCGTCGCACTCGGGGTCTACGGCTTCGTGGCAACCCTGCAACCCGACGCGCAGTTCGGTCGCATCCTGGCCGCCTACGGCGGCATCTTCGTCGCGGGCTCCCTGCTCTGGGGAATGGCGTTGGACGGTTACCGTCCCGATCGGTGGGACATCACCGGAGCCCTCATCTGTTTGGCCGGCGTCGGCGTCATCATGTACGCCCCCCGAGGGGCCTGACTCGGCCCTTTCGACGGTGACGCGGCTACGAGGAGAAGTGGCTGGAGCCGCCCCTTTCGATTGGGTCTCAACGCCGTGGACGGCGTCGCCATCTTGGCGGTGCCACTTTCCTCCCCAACACCACCCACCAGGCAGGGCGAGCCTCAGGGGACAGAAACCACCCCATCAGGTCATGTTCGTCCGTGTCAGGCGATGCTCTCTGCGGGTCATATGTTCAACTGAGTCCACCGGTGCGCTGGGAAGTCATCACTAACCGACCGGTAGCCCCAGCAGGTAGGCGCCGACACCTAACGCGGCAGCGCCGGCCAACGTGGTGACGACACCGCGGCGCGCGACCAGCAGGGCCACCGCGGCCGCCGCCAGCACGCCGTACTGCCATCGCGACTGCAGAGTCAACGCCAGCGGAATCGCCGACCCGGTGATCGCCCCGATGACCGCAGGACCGGCACCACCCAGAAACGCCTGCACCCGCCCGTTGGCGTGCAGTGCGTCGAAATGCGGGCCACCGCCGATGATCATGACGAACGACGGGGTGAACGCGAGCAGGGCCGCCAGGAGGGCGCCACCGATCCCGGCCGCTGCGTAACCGACCACCGCCACCGTTTGCAACAACGGCCCGGGGGTGATCTGCCCCAACGCGACCGCGTTGAGGAATTGGCCGTCGGTCATCCAGTGATGGCGGTTGACCGCGTCGGTCTGCATCAACGGGACGATGACGAACCCGCCGCCATAGGACAATGCGCCGACCTTGAACGCCGTCCAGGCCAACGCGGGCAGCCCGCCCATGACCGGGCCCGCTGCGAGCAGAAGCACCGGCCACGCGTGCGCCGGGGTTCGGAACAACCTTGTGCGGGCGGCGATCTCAATGGCGCCGGCGGCGATCAACACCACCACCAGCCACGGTCCGGTCAGTGCTGCAGCGGTCGCGCCGACGACGAAGTACCCCACCCACCGCGCCCGCGCCACATGGACTGGACCGACTCGACGCCAACTCGCTGGGATCAGGCCCAGCGCCGCCTGCACCGCGACCGCCGCCACCGATGCACCGGCTCCGGCAGCCGCGCCGCGCGCCCAGCCCGGCGTACCACCGGAGAGGAAGAACGCCGCCAACGCCACGATCACCATCAACCCCGGCACGATGAATGCCACGCCGCCCACCAATGCGCCCCGCACCCCACGAAGTCGCCAGGCGGTATAGATCGCCAACTGGGTCGACGCCGGGCCGGGTAGCAGGTTCGTCACGGCAATCGCGTCCTCGAAGTCCTCGGCGCCCAGCCAGCCCCGCCGCGACACGCACAACTGGCGCAACATCGCGATATGCGTTGGCGGACCACCGAAGCCCAGACATCCAAGCCGGCCCCCCTGCGCGGCGATCGTCGCCAAACTCACCACCGCCGGGGCGGATCCCTCTTCGGTCTCCTCGGCCACCTGTGCCCTCTACCGTCGTCAAACCCTCGGCTCGTCGTCACCGCGCCAACGCCGAGGCAACATACGGCATCGGACACGACTGACGGGAGAGTCGTTCTCGCCCCGGACAAGCCACACACCGCTTGCAGCGCCCAGGCCCACTTCAGCGCCACTTAGGCTCCGGAGCCAAACGCTTAGCCGTCACAGCAGTCGCAGTGGTCCTGGGCGCCAACGGTCATGGGTCGCGTCGGGCTTGGGCAGCAGGTGTCGCCCCTCCAAGCGTTGATGCCTTCCTTCGCCGCGATCACGGCGATGATGAGGCCGGCGATCGGGTCGGCCCAGGACCAGCCGAAGAGGCTGTTGAGGCCAAGTCCGACGAGCAGGACTGCCGACAGGTAGGTGCACAGCAGGGTTTGTTTGGAATCGGCTACCGCTGAGCGTGATCCGAGTTCGCGTCCGGTGCGGCGTTGGGCCCAGGACAGCAGTGGCATCACCACCAGGCTGACCGCGGCCAGTACGATTCCCACGATCGAGGGCCGCGGCTCGGCGTAACCGGACAGGGCCCGCACCGATTCCACGCTCACGTAGGCGGCCAGGGCGAAGAACGACAGCGCGATGACCCGCAGTGCTGCTTTCTCCCGGGCCTCGTGGTCGGGCTTGGAGAACTGCCAGGCCACCGCCGCCGCCGAGGACACCTCGACCACCGAGTCCAGGCCGAACCCGATCAGCGCGGTCGAAGACGCATGGGCCCCGGCGGTGAGCGCGACCGCCGCCTCAATCACGTTGTAGCTGATGGTCGCGGCCACCAGCATCCGGATCCGGCGCGTCAGGACGAGCCGCCGGGTGGCGTCGGGCGCGATAGCGCTGGGATGCTCAACAGTCATCGGGATCCTCTGTGCAGCTGGCGATTCCGTAGGAGGGGCACAGGGCCACGGCCTGTCCGGTGGACTGCAGCACCGTCTCGGCGCTGGCCAGCAGGTCGATCAACGCGGGCTGAGACAGCCGGAACAGCGATGCCCGGCCCACCGGCTCGGAGTCGATCAGGCCGCAC
>CAMCWJ010000322.1 GCA_945882475.1 Bifidobacterium breve | reverse complement strand
GTCGGGACTGCGGTCCCCCCGCAGCAGCGAACCGACCAGCGGGTCGGCGGCCGACTCGGTGAAGAAGAGCCGGAAGCCGTCCCGGAACGCGGCGTCGAGATCGCCAACGTTGCCCGATATCGCCACTCCGATGGTGTCGACGAGCCGGTCGGCCAGCCGCAGCGCGTAGCCCTGCGCCAGGCCCTGACGGGAGCCGAACTCGTTGTAGATGCTCTGACGGCTGATCCCCGCGGTGCGCGCGACATCGGAGAGGGTGATCGCTGACCAGTCGCGGGTCAGCAGTTCCTCCCGCACGGCGTCGAGCAGCACATCGCGCAGCGGCGCCCGGGAGACCTCAGGTGTTCTCACGGGGATTCCCACGCGGGCGGGTCACCCGCGACCTCCGACCGGCTCGAAATCGACCTTCTCGCGCACTCCGCAATCCGGGCAGGCCCAGTCGTCGGGAACATCCGCCCATCGCGTGCCTGCCGGGAATCCTTCGCGCGCAGCCCCTTTGGCTTCACAGTAGACATAGTCACACACCGGGCAGCGGTAGGAACTCACCCCGACACCTGGTAGCGGGCCAGGATCTGCTCCCGACGGCGCGGGTCGATGTTGACCCGGGTGATGTCGCCGTCGTAGTGGCCGAGCACCCGGTGGTCCATCGTCCGCCGCCACAGCGGCGGGATGTAGGCGAGGCCGATCATCCTCGCGTAGCCGGCGGGCAGTTCGGGTGCCTCCCGCACGCTGCGCAACGTCTGATAGCGCCGGGTGGGGTTGGCGTGGTGATCGCTGTGCCGTTGCAGGTGGAACAGGAAGATGTTGGTCACCATGTGGTCGGAGTTCCAGCTGTGCTCAGCCCGACAGCGTTCGTAGCGGCCGTCGGCGGTCCTGATCCGCAGCAGACCGTAGTGCTCGAGATAGTTGATGGCCTCCAGCAGGGAAACCCCGTAGACCGCCTGGATCACCAGGTATGGGATCAGCGCGGGGCCGAAGACCGCGATCAGCCCACCCCAGACCGCCGCCGACATCAGCCAGGCGCTGAGCACGTCGTTGGCCAGA
This sequence comes from Bifidobacterium breve, assembly GCA_945882475.1. Taxonomy (GTDB): domain Bacteria; phylum Actinomycetota; class Actinomycetes; order Mycobacteriales; family Mycobacteriaceae; genus Mycobacterium. Next base: position 2,378 of record CAMCWJ010000322.1, on the reverse strand, counting down.
TAGGTCCGCGGATTCCACGGACTCTCGCCACGGCGGCGGATACGGGCGGCTTCGAGTCTCAGTGCCGACGCGATTCCACCGAACACACTGCGCGGCAGGAAATTCCAGTAGCTCTCCCCGAACCGCGCCGATGCTGGATCCTCCGGGGTGGCGACCCGTGCGTGGTGGCCCCGGTTGTGCTCGATGTAGAAGTGGCCGTACCAGGTCTGAGCCAGGGTGACCCGGGACAGCCAGCGCTCCACGGAATCCTTTTTGTGCCCCAGCTCGTGGGCAACGTTGATTCCGGTTCCGCCCAGAACGCCCACCGAGAGCGCGACGCCGAGTTTGGCGAACCACCCCAGCCCATCGGGATATCCCAGCCACCCCAGCTCCGGCGCGGTGAAGGCGACGGCTCCGCAGAACACCGTCGCGTACTGGAGTGGGAAGAACAGATAGGTGCAGTACCGGTAGTAGCGGTCGTTCTCCAGGTACTCCAGCACCTCCTCAGGCGGGTTCCGCGAGTCTCGGCCGTAGCGCCGGTCGGCCAGGGGTACCACCAGGTAAATGAGGATCGGTCCGATCCAGAACGGCACCTGCGCCGCGACGGTCCAACCGATCCGGTTCAGCGCCCAGATCACCGGAATCGCGAAGAACAGCGCCGACGGCGCGAACAGTCCGAACAACCACAGACCCCGCTTGCCGTCGACCCACGGCGCCGGATCCCGCCGGCCGGCCCGCAGCAACGTGGCGGCGTTCGGCAAGGACGTCACCGATTACCCCCCTGCTAGGACCGACAGAATTCTGGCTAATTTATCGAACCGGAAAAGTTACGCGAACCGGAAACGCCGAATCCGAAGCCTAATCGTCACTTTTCCCCGGTGGCGGTTCAGCGGCCGACCGTAGCGCGGAACAGTCGCGTCGTGGTGCTCGCCTCCAGTCGGATCGGGCCATCGTCGGCGGCCACCCAGGCCGCGGTGCCGCGATCGAGCAGAACCTCGCCGGACTTGGCCCGCACCACTGCCGAACCCTGCATGCAGACCAGGATCTGGGGGCCGTCATGCGCGCACGGCGCGTCGACCTCGTGGCCGAGTCGCTCACCGTCGAGGGTCAGTACCGAGGCGGCGAATTCCGGCGCCGGCGTCTGGAAGACCGTCTCAATCCCGTGCCGATCGGTATGCACCCGCGCGTCGGGCACCGGGGCGAAGTCCAGCACGCGCAGCAGTTCCGGGACGTCGACGTGCTTGGGCGTCAGCCCGCCGCGCAGCACGTTGTCGGAGTTCGCCATCACCTCCATCGCCATCCCGCGCAGATAGCTGTGCAGGTTCCCGGCTGGCAGGTAGATACCTTCGCCGGGTTTGAGGCTGATCCGGTTCAGCAGCAGCGCGGCGAGCACTCCCGCGTCGCCGGGATACCGCTCACCCAATTCCAGTGCGGTCTTTGCCTCGGCGGCGAATTCTGTTGCGCCGGAACGGACATAGCCGACCGCGCCGTCCAGGACGGCCGGGATGAGCGTGTCCAGGTTCGGTTGCGGCGCGGTGATCCAGGTGGTGAACAACGCACGCAGGCCGGCCGCGTCGGACTCCCCGGAGAGCAGGGCGATGAACGGCTCCAGTTCGGGCACGGCCAGGGCGCGCAGCAACGCGACCGTGCCGGCCGCGGGCCGGAAACCGGCCAGCGCCTCGAATTCGGTGAGCGCCACCAGCAGCTCGGGCTTGTGGCTGCGGTCCCGGTAGTTACGCACCGGCGAGTTGAGCGCCACCTTGAGCCGATCCTCGGCCTCATACCCTTCGACGGCCTGCCCGGCGCTGGGGTGGGCCTGCAGCGACAACGGTTCGTCGGCTGCCAGCACCTTGACCAGGAACGGCAGCGTGTCACCGAATCGCGCCCGCACCGCCGGGCCCAGCTGCCCTTCCGGGTCGGAGCGAATGGCATCGGCCAACGAGACCCGGGGGCCCGGGCCGTCGAGTTCGGCCGGATCGCCGGGGTGGGCGCCGAGCCACAACTCAGCCTCGGGGTGGGCCGTCGGCGACGGGCGCCCGGTGAACTCGGCGATGGCCGTGCGCGATCCCCACGCGTAGGTGCGGATCGCGCCGCGAATCAGCTGCACGGCTGCGCTATCCCCCCGCCAACCGCAGGTACACCGCGGCCATCTCGAGGCGCTGGGCCAACGTCGCCAACTCCTCGATGACGACACCGGTGGGCGCGGACCCGGCCTCGCCCGTGTCGTCGGCACTGATGAGTTCGACGTCGTCGAACCCGGCCATCCGGGCGGCGAGCAGTGCGCGCTCGGCGGCGAGGGCCAGGCCGATCACCCGGGGGCGGCCCGGTCGCGGACCATCGATCTCCTCGTCGTGGAACAGCGCATCGACCGGATCGGCGAATCCGGCCGTCATCCCGGA
>CAMCWJ010000321.1 GCA_945882475.1 Bifidobacterium breve | reverse complement strand
GTGCAGGGCTACTCGTCGCTGGGCAACATCGGTGTCGAGGCGCTCACCGGCTTCCTGGCGGCGTTCATCAACGTCCGGATCTCCGCGCCGGTGGTGGCCGGAATCGGCTTGGCGGCCACCTTCGGCGCCGGGGTGACCGCGCAACTCGGCGCGATGCGGATCAACGAGGAGATCGACGCACTCGAGACGATGGGCATCCGGCCGATCGAGTACCTGGTGTCGACGCGACTCGTGGCCGGCATGATCGCCATCACCCCGCTCTACTCGGTCGCGGTCATCCTGTCGTTCCTGGCCAGCAAGTTCGTCACGGTGGTGCTGTTCGGCCAGTCCGCCGGTCTGTATGACCACTACTTCAACACCTTCCTGAACCCGATCGACCTGCTGTGGTCGTTCTTCCAGGCGGTGCTGATGGCGATCACGATCCTGTTGATACACACCTACTTCGGCTACTTCGCGACCGGCGGCCCCTCCGGCGTGGGCGTCGCGGTGGGCAACGCGGTGCGGACCTCGCTCATCGTGGTCGTGTCGGTGACACTGCTGGTGTCGCTGGCGGTCTACGGTTCCAACGGCAACTTCAACCTGGCCGGGTAGGGGGAGCGCACCATGACATCGAACCTCGGCCCGGGCCCGGCCTACCGATCAGAGACTGAGACCGCGGCGGTACCGGTGGCCGCCAGCGCCGGACGCAGTTTCGGCGCGCGCGGCAACGCGCGCCTGATTGCCGGGCTGCTGACGGTACTGACGCTGGCCCTGATCGCCGTGCTGGCGGTCGGACTGTTCCGGGACAGCTTCAAGCAAACCGTTCCGGTGACCGTGATCGCCGACCGGGCCGGACTGGTGATGAACCCCGACGCCAAGGTCAAGTTGAACGGCGCGCCGGTCGGCAAGGTCGCCTCGATCGAGGCCCTGCCCGACGGCGGCGCGGCACTGCACCTGGCGATCGATCCCTCGGCACTGGACGCCATCCCGGCCAACGTCGGGGCGGAGATCACCTCGTCGACGGTGTTCGGAGCGAAGTTCGTTGAACTGGTGGCGCCTGACCAGCCGTCCCCGCAATCGCTGACTGAGGGACAGGTGATCCGCGGCGATGGCAACGTCACCGTCGAGATCAACACCGTCTTCGAGCAACTCGTCTCGGTGCTCGCCGAGGTCGAACCGGTCAAGCTCAACCAGACCCTCGGGGCACTGTCGAAGTCGCTGAGCGGCCGCGGCGACAAGTTCGGCCAGGCCCTGGTCGACTTCGACAGCGCCCTGGGCAAGATCAACCCGGCCCTGGACAGCCTGAATCGCCAACTTGAGCTTGCCCCAACGGTTTTCAACGCCTTCGCCGATGCCTCACCGGATCTGCTGGCGATCTTCGACAACACCGCGCGGTTCAGCGACACGGTCGTCGACCAGCAGGACAATCTGGACGCGCTTCTGGTCAGCGCGATCGGATTGGGCGACATTGGCACCGAGGTCATCGTTACCAACCGGCAGCCGTTGACCGACGTGCTGCGACTGCTGGTCCCGACCACCGATCTGACCAACCGGTACAACGAGGCACTCACCTGCGGCATCGGTGGTCTCGTACCGTTGGCCACCGGACCGGGGTCGTCGGTTCCGGGTGCGGTGCTGCTGCAGTCGTTCTTCCTGGGCCGGGAACGCTACCGGTATCCGGACAACCTGCCGAAGGTCGCCGCCAAGGGTGGCCCGCAGTGCACCGACCTACCCCATGTGCCCTATGAGAAGCGGACACCGTTCGTGGTCAGCGATATTGGAGCCAACCAGGCCCAGTACGGCAACCAGGGCATCCTGCTGAACTCCGATGGCCTCAAGCAGGCCCTCTTCGGCCCGATCGCCGGCCCGCCGCGCAACACCGCGCAGATCGGGCAGCCCGGCGGATGACCAGCCTGCGCAGCACCTCAATCAAGGTCGGCATCTTCGGCATCGTGATGCTGCTGATGACCGCCGCCCTGTTTGCGATCTTCAGCCAGTACCGGGCCGGCCCGGACAGCAAGTACACCGCGATCTTCGACGACGTGTCGAGCCTGGAGTCCGGGGATTCGGTGCGGGTCGCCGGCGTGCGGGTAGGCACGGTGAAAAACGTTGCGCTGCAGCCTGACAACTCGGTCGTCGTGAAATTCGGAGCGGACCGCGACATCGCGCTGACCTCGGGTACCACGGCGGCGGTGCGGTATCTCAACCTGGTCGGCGACCGGTACCTCGAACTTCTCGACAGCCCGGGTTCGGCGCAGATCACGCCCCCTGGATCTGTGATCCCCACCGAGCGCACCGAGGCAGCGCTCGACCTCGATCTGCTGCTCGGCGGCCTGAAGCCCGTTGTGCAGGGCCTCAATCCGGAGGCGGTCAACGCGCTCACCAACTCGCTGATTCAGGTTCTGCAAGGCCAGGAGGGCAACCTGGAGTCGCTGTTTGCCAAGACGTCGTCGTTCTCGAACGCACTGGCCGACAACAGCCAGACCGTGCAGCAGTTGGTCGACAACCTCAATGCCGTGCTTGCGACGATCAGCAAGGACGGAGCCAAGTTTTCCAGCACGGTCGACCGCCTCGAGAAACTCGTCACCGGCCTGGCCGAGGACCGCAATCCGATCGGCGAGGCCATCACCGCCCTGGACAGCGGCACCGCGTCGCTGACCGACCTGCTCAACGGGGCGCGGGCGCCGCTGGCCGGTACCGTCGACCAACTGGCCCGGCTCGCGCCACTGCTCGACGAGGACAAGGAGACCCTCGACATCGCCTTGCAGAAGGCGCCCAAGAACTACCGCAAGCTGGTCCGGCTCGGTTCCTACGGCAGCTGGATCAACCAGTACCTGTGCGGGATGTCGGCCCGGGTCACCGACCTGCAGGGCCGCACGGCCCACTTCCCCTGGATCATGCAGCACACGGGAAGGTGCGCTGAGCCCTGATGCTGAAATACCGTGGAACCCGACTCGTCCGCTCCGGCTTCATCGGCCTGGCGCTGATCCTGCTTGTGATCACCATCGGTCTGCAGCCGCAGCGACTGGTGTCCCTTGCGACGGCCATCCGCCACCAGGCGCTGTTCACCGAGGCTGGAGGATTGGCGCCCGGCAACGACGTCAAGGTGTCCGGAGTGAAAGTCGGCACCGTATCCGATGTTTCGCTGCAGCAGGGCAAGGCCCTGGTGACATTCCTGGTCGACGGCAAGGTGCGGTTGGGCGAGGACAGCACCGCACACATTCGGACCGGGACGCTGCTCGGCCAGCGGGTGCTGACCCTCGAGTCCGTCGGGCCCGGAACGCTGCGGTCCTCCGACGTCATCCCGGTGGAGCGCACCGGTGCGCCGTACTCGTTGACCGACGCGCTCAGTGAGTTCACCGCGAACACCCGCGACACCGACACGGCCGCACTCAACACGTCGCTGGACACGCTGTCGACGACGATCGACCGAATCGCGCCCCAGTTGGGGCCG
>CAMCWJ010000320.1 GCA_945882475.1 Bifidobacterium breve | reverse complement strand
GGTAGCGGGTGTGATCGGGTGGCTCGACGGCCAGCAGCGACGGCGCCAGCAGCGGATGCAGCAGATCCGCCCGGGTGTGTCCTTCGAGCCATCGCAACGGTCCGGGCAGGCTCGCCCCCACCGAGATGACCCGGAAGTCCTCGGAGCGCAGCAATTCGTGGGCGATCGTGTGGTCCACGGTCAGGTATCCGACGCGGGAGCGCACCATGGGCCCCCGCGCGCGTAACTCCTCGTAGAACGGCACCGGATCGGCGCGAACCGATGGATCGGCCATCAGTCGGGCCTGCAGATCACCGCGGCGGGCCGAGAATCTTGCCGCTGAGCGCACCACGCCATGCATGGCGAACCAGTGCAGCCGTTCCCGGGTGGTCACTCCCGGGGCGTCCTGTTCATGTGGGCCCGGGTCACTGGGGCGTCCAACTGACCGGCAGTCGTTTGATGCCGTGGATGAATGCCGAGAGCAACATGGCCGGTTCCGCGGTGACGGTGATGTCGGGGATTCGGTTGTGCAACTCCTCGAAGACCACCGCGATCTCACGGCGAGCCAGGTTGGCGCCCAGGCAGAAGTGGACCCCGCCGCCGCCAAACCCGACGTGGTTATTCGGGGTGCGGGTGACGTCGAACATCCACGGGTTGTCGAACTTGTCCTCGTCGCGGTTGGCCGAGGCGTACCACATGGTCACCTTGTCTCCGGCGGCGATCTTCACGCCGCTGAGTTCGACGTCACGGGTTGCGGTGCGGCGCATGTAGATCACCGGCGAGGCCCACCGCACGATCTCCTCGACCGCACTCGGTGTGAGTGCGTCGAAATCGTTCCACCAGATCTCCCGCTGCTCGGGATAGCGGGACAGTGCCAGGACACCGTGGCTGATGGCGTTTCGGGTGGTTTCATTGCCGGCGACCGCGAGCAGGATGAAGAACGAGGCGATCTCAGCCGAGGTGAGGCGTTCGCCGTCGACCTCGGCGGTCACCAGGGCGGTGGTGAGATCCTCGCGCGGATTGACCCGCCGATCCTCGGCCAGCGCGGTGGCGAAGGCGCCGATGTCGATGGCAACCTTCATGAACTCCTCGAAGTCGGTGCTGAAGTCCGGGTCACCGAACCCGAGGATGATGTTTGTCCAGTGAAAAATCTGCTGGTGGTCCTCATCTGGGATGCCCATCATGTCGCAGATCACCTGCAGCGGAAGCGGTCCGGACAACTCCGCCACCAGTTCGCCGTTGCCGTCCGGGTGGTTGGCGATCAGGTCCTCAACCAGGCGACGGGCCCGCAGTCGCACCGACTCCTCGGTACGGGCCACCACCTTGGGCGTGAAGGCACTGCGCACGATGTTGCGCAGCCGCGCATGGCGCGGATCATCGAGGGCAATCATCGACCCGAAGTACTCGGCGACCTCGGGAGCCTGATCGCCGATGGTGATGTTCGGGACCGAACTGAAGATCTCAGGATGACGACTGGCGTAGTGGACGTCGTCGAACTTCATCAGCGCCCAGTGGCCCGCACCGGCGGGAAAGCCCTCGTATCCGACCTCATGGAAGAACGTGATCGGCGCCTGCTGACGCAGGGCGGCGAACGAACCATCGCGGATGTCGTCGTCGAGGGCCCAAAACTCCAGGGTGCCCAGGTTGACGTCCGCGAGCGGAACCTGTGGTGGCGCCTGGCCGTTGATGCGGGTCGCGATTCCCATGCACTACCGTCCCGTCCGGATGAGTTGACTGCTGTCAGTTCCACACTAGAGAACGCCGGACCCGGGGTGCGCCCGATTGCCGGTAGCGTGTCCCGCATGCGGACTCGGGTGACGGCGGCTGCGGCCGCGCTGCTCTGGTCGGCCCCCGTTTCGTTGGTCCCAATTCTCGTGGCGACAGCCCCGACAGCAGCCGCCGACGGTACCGGCCAGACCTATGCGCAATTGGAGGCGATCCTGCGCTCGCAGGGCTACACCGTCATCCAGACGACGTCGATCGGCGCTCAGTTGGCCAAGAGCGACTGCATCGTCCTCAAGCAGCTGAACTCCGCCAACGGCCGCATCATGCTGTCCCTGGACTGCACCGGGGCCTCAGCAAACGGAAACGCAAACCGGAGCGGAACCGGGGACAGCTCGCAGTAGCGGCCGTCACGGCTCTTCGGCGACCGCCCTGATGCGCTCCAGCGTGGTCCGCATGTCGCGGACGTTGCGACGCCCACGCAGCCCGCCGGCGAACATCCAGAACACCCGGATCGGCAGCGAACTGTTGAGCCGGAACGACTCCGTGACGTCGGTCCCGTCACCGGCCGGGGCGAGCCGGTAGTACCAGTTGTTGACGGCCTTGTCGCCGGGGCCCAGCACCGCGAAGCCGAACTCCCGGCCCGGCTCGCAGGCGGTCACGCGGCAGGTGGTCCAGTACACCGGGCCGATCTCGTTGCGGCGGACGTGGCCGCGGAATCTCGCGCCCAGTGCCGGACCGGTCGCGCCGTCGAGCCATTCGGACTCGAAGACCTCCGGGGAGAACCGCGGGGTGTTGCGGACGTCGGCGATCAGATTCCAGATCCGATCCGCCGGGGCCGCCATGTGGACCGTGACTGAACCTTCCATCCTTCCGATCCTAGGCCGGGGGTGGTTGGAGCCGTAGCGTGCCGGTCATGGGACTGGGTGTCGATCGGCACATCGATGCACCGGCCGCGCAGGCGTGGCAGGTCCTCGTCGATCTCGAGTGCTGGCCGCGCTGGGGGCCCTCGGTCCGCCGCGCGGTGCTCGACGACGGGTTCGGCGAACTCACGCTCGGGGCCAGTGGAAGGGTGTGGACGGCGGTGGGGGTTCAGTTGCCGTTCGTCATCACCGAGTTCGACCCCGGCCATCGGTGGTCCTGGGTGGTGGCGGGTGTGGCGGCCACCGGCCACGAGGTCACCACCACCGGTCGCGGCTGCCGGGTGCGTTTCGAGGTGCCGTGGTGGGCGGGGGCCTATCTGCCGGTGTGCGCGGTGGCGCTTGCCCGGATTGAAAAGATGCTGCAGACGGTCTAGCGGCCCGGCCTAGCAATAGGAGCGGGTGGCAGCGTCGAGCGCCTCCCGGTACAGCGGGTCGAGTTGGCGCTGCGCGGCTACCGCGGCCTTGGCCGCGCCCAGGCTGCTCGCGCAGTCCGGTGATCGCAGCACCGGCCACTGCTCGGCGATCTCGGTGACCATGCGTTGGTTGAGACCGTCGATGAGTGCCCGCGACGCCGCCAGGTCCGGAGCCGATCGCGGTGCACCGGCCGGGTCCAACTTCCACCAGGAGAACCTGCTGTACTGAATCGCCTCGGTGGCATTGATCTGGTCGACGAACAGCGTCGTCACATACTCGCTTGGCACACCTGCTTTTTCGGCATCGGCGCTGACTGCGGCAAGGACCTGCTGCACCCGGGCGGGGTCGGTAATCGGGCCACCGCCGAGCCACTTGTTGGCGGCCACCGGGTCGGCCGTCTG
>CAMCWJ010000319.1 GCA_945882475.1 Bifidobacterium breve | reverse complement strand
CGTACTCACCGACATCGGAAACCCCCTCTCATCCATCCGATCATGGCGAGGCTATCGGTGTGGTCCGACAGGAATTCCAGCGCCGGCATTCAGGACAACGCGGTCCAGAGCGAGCAGCCCTAATCCGACGGCTGCTGGGCGACGACATCCGCCCCGTGCGGGAAGTAATGCGACAGTTCGATCGTCTGCTCCCCGCTCCAGCGGTAGGCGATCAGCGTGCCGCCGCGGACGGCACTGAAGTCGACGCACGCGGTGTGGGCGGTCCAATCCAGCAGGTGCTCCGGCGGATCCTGACGCCAGTAGTGGCCGTAGAAGACCGGGATGCCTGCGTCATAGGAGAACGATCGCTCCAGCGCCGTCGCCTCGAAGTCCTCGACATCCGGGTACCGATCGCCGAACTCGGTGCGAAAGTTGCTCAGCTCGGCCAATTCCTTGAGCTCGGTCGCGTTTTCATGCCACCAGCGGATCCGTGCCTGGCTGCGCGGATGGTCTTCGTTGTCGAGGTAGCGCGGAAGTCCGCGGTCGGTCAGGCTGATCTCGGGGCCTTTGAGCAGGATCTCGACCGCGTCATAGAACGCGGTGCCCTTTTCTGTGGCCGCGATCATCTGCTCAACCGTGGTGAACCGGTCACCGCCGAGTTCAGCGATCACGACCTCCATCGACGGTTCATGCCAGCAGGCATGCACCACCCGCAGCCCGCCGAGGTCGAGCCACAGCGGTATCGTCCAGAACCACTCCAGGTAGTACTGCTTCTCGTCGTCGGTAAGTTGCTCCAGAAAAGCTTTGTGCTGCTTGTTGTTTCGCTCATCGTGGACCCGCCGGAACCTGCCGCTGCCAGCCGGATGCTCGAGGGAATATGCGATGGCGTTGAACTCGTGGTTGCCCATCACGATCTGTGCGGTGCCGGCGTCGACCATCGTCTTCACCAGTTGCAAGGTTCGCAATTGTTCGGCGCCGCGGTCGACCAGATCGCCGACGAAGACGGCGGTGCGTTCGGGGTGGGTGTAGGCGCCGGTGTCGGGGTCGATGCGGTAGTCGAGGCTGTGCAGCCGCTCCTCGAGAAGGGTCGCCATGCCGTGAACGTCGCCGATGATGTCGTATCCCCGCATGGCTTCATGATTTCACGCGGCTGCGACAAGAAACCGCTGAGTGCCGCACCCCGGGCCCTGCGGCGGATAGGGTTCGCGGATGAGGTTGTGGCGCGCGCCACCGGCGTGCTTTGGTAATCGCCCTATGGCCGCGCAGGCGGTCTAGACGGTGACAACCGTGAGGATCTGCTCGAGGCCCCCGAAGTCGTCGGCATTGCGGGTGTAGAGCGGCAGGCCTGCGGCTAACGCCGTCGCGGCAATGAGTAGATCGGCTGCCCGCCGACGGGGCTGGCGACCGGCGGCTAGGACGGCGGCGTAGATCCGCCCGTATGCCCTCGCGCAGTCACCATCGAATGGGACGGGTTCCACCCACGACTCGAGTTGCTGCAACCGGTCCTGGCGTCGCGCCCGTTCGGCGGGGTCGTCGGTGGCGTGTGGGCCGGCGGATAACTCGGCCATCGTGATAGCGCTGACAGACGCCGCATCGGGCAGATCATCCGGTGCGATCACGTCGAGGTCGATCACCACCGACGTGTCAAGCAAGCCGCTCGCCGTTTTAGCCACGCGGACTGATGTCTTGATCGACGCCGCGGTCGAGGTCTGCGCGCAACTGCTGATACTTGATGTGCGGGGCGCCCCGGAACGCTGCCGCCAAAGCCGGCCCGTTCACGACGCGGCGGCGCCGCAACGGCATCAGTTCCCCGACCGGCACACCATTGCGGGTGACGATGAATGCTTCGCCCTCGTCGAGCCGACGCATGATGTCACCGCTGTTGTTTCGCAACTCGCGCTGACTGATCTCGCTGCTCATAGACCGACCGTAGCACGTGTGCGACACCCTGGGGGCTGCCGTTCAGCCCGAAACCGGGCTGCGGATGCCAAACACCGGTTGCCGACGTCGGCCGTGGCTCCACCCGGGATCCCACGGCCAGTGCCGGAAGTCGTCGGTCCAGACGAGTTGCACGGCACGGACGTCGGGACCACAGATCGCGACCGCGCATCTGAGATGAACGTCCGGGTGGTCGACCTTGACCACTTCGAGCAGGAACTCGCTCTGGTAGTCGATATGTATGGCCGGACGCAGGACCGTGCCGTCGTCGACCATGTCATGCGCGATCGAGTTGAGCAGCCGCTTCGATGTCCGCGGCGGCAGACCGGTGATCAACAACTCGGGCAGGCCCAGGTCGGTCAGGCCGACGGTGTACGCGAACGGCCAGTCCTCGCTCTCGACGTACTGAATCGCCCACCCGTGGCCGTTGATGATCTCCTGCACGACTGCGAGGTAATCATCGGTGGTGCGGTCGGGGTTGTCGCACTGCCAGCACATGGCCGGCTCCCTTCTGTCGTGGTTGCACAGCAGCGTGCACCCACCCACCGACAGCGAAGCCGCGCCACGTCAACCGGACCGTCGGGGGCTCACCTAGTGCCGGGGAAAAGCCGGTGTGCGAAGGCGAGTCCCAGCGCGACGGACTGACCCACCAGGAGCGCGAAGAGGGCGGTGCCGATCCCGACGATGCCGCCCAGTGCCCAGCCGACCACCAGAACACTCACCTCGATGAGGAGCCGTACCCGGCCCACCGGCCAGCCGGTCACCCGGTGCAGGCCCGTCATCCAACCGTCGCGCGGGCCGGGACCGTGGCCACTGGTGAGGTAGAAACCACTGCCCAGCCCGATCAGGCCGATCCCGAGGAACACCAACCCAAGCTGCCCCGCCAATGAGTCGGGCGTGCTCACTCTCGGGTAGGTGACGCCGATGGCGAGTGCGATCACCAGGATGTTCATCACGGTGCCGAGGCCGGGGCGTTGGCGTAACGGAATCCAGAATGCGAGGACGGCTACCGACACACCGAAGGTGGTCCATCCGATGCCCAGACCGCTGCGCACGCTGAGTCCCTGCGCTAACACCGACCACGGTGAGGCGCCGAGGGCCGACGCCAGGATGAGGGCATCACCGGCACCGAACAACCACAGTCCGACGATGAGCGCGAGGAAAGACGCCGGTGTGGGACGCCACACCGACGGCGCGGTGAAGCGGGTGCGGGGAACGGTGTGGGATCCGCGCAACAGCGAGCCCACGCGATAGCTCCACCCGTCGGCATCAGGCACCCACCGAGCCTAGGGCGCGCCGATTGGGTCCCGATTTACGGCAACACCGCGTACCGTCGACCCTGACCTGCTGGGCCGGTGTCACCGCACCGGGAATGATGGGAGAGCGCACGTGACTGCGGTAGTCGAAGCCAACGAAACGGACCTCGGTAGTCAGGTTCTGGACTTGGCGCGCGGAATGCGCGACCTGGTGGCAGCCAAGGCGGCCGAGTCCGAGCAACTGCGCACGCTCAGCCCGGCCATCGTCGAGCAGAT
>CAMCWJ010000318.1 GCA_945882475.1 Bifidobacterium breve | reverse complement strand
GGTGCCGATCAGGTGTTCGCGCCAGCCTCGCTCGATCCGCGGCGGATGCTCGTAGTAGTGCTCCTGCACCTCGGCGAACGCCTCCGATCGGCGCGCCCGGAGTGTGGCGGCGTCCTCGAGGTGTTCGGCGGCGGGCGGCAACCCGAGCACCGCGGCCGGGTCGCCGACCCGGTCCAGCCAGCCCGCCGCATACTCGGGTCGGACGAAGTCAGGTACTGCGGCGGCATCGGGATGCCGGTGGCGAAGGCAGTGAATCCACACCGGCCCGTCGATGATGCCGAGGGTGGTGCCTGCCGTCACACTGCCGCTCGCGGTGGGGTCCGGTCGCAGCGCGCCCCGGATCTGGACGGTTCCAGCGGATCCGGTCAGCGACACGGTCGTGTCATCGGCGGTCCCGACCGTCACGATCGCGCCGGCCCAGGGCGCGGTCAGGGTCAGTGCGGCCGCCGGCCACAACTGCACGCCGGTGGCCACCGTCGGCGGCGAGGTCTCGTGCAGCGTCGCCGACCGGGTGCACCGGGCCTGCCCGAAGACAGTGACTGCCGCCGAGGCCCCGTTCGCGATGGCCGCGCGGGCGAGGCGATCCTCGCAACCGTCGTCGAGCCAGGCACCGGCGTCCATCGCGTCGGACTCCACGGATAGATCCAGGCGAGCGACCTCTCGCGGGTCAAGGCCGAAGATGAGCGACGTCTCGGCGGTGAACGGCTCCGCCGGCGGCGCCACTGCCAGGGCGTGGCGGATCTGCGCAGTCATCACATCGACGGGAATCCGGATGGCGCGTTCAAGTGTTCGCCATTCGGTGTCGAGCGAACCGCTGGCGTAGGTGTTGTCGGCGTCGATCGATGACTGGTGGATGCCGCTGACGACCAGGACGGCGGCACGCAACACGACCAGCGGCCACAGCGCCTCGATCTCAGCCGGTCCCAGCGGGCGAACCGCGTTGAAGGCCGCGATGGCCGGAAGTGCGGTCGCCGGTTCGGCGCCGTCGTGACGCAACACGGACGCGGCGGCAACAGCAAGCTCGGCGACCGTCCACGATCGGGTCAGATCACCAAAATCGATGAGGCCGTCTGGAACTCCGCCGGTATCGCACACGACGTTGTCACCGGTGACGTCGCCATGAATCACCTGCACCGGCAGATCGTCGGCGACGCCGGCCAGCACCTGCCAGGCCGCAGCGCACGCTGACTCGACGGTGTGGCGGCGGTGCGCATCGGCGACGTGCGGTGCGAGCACCTCCACGGTCCGCAGTGCGTGCCGCAGATCCCACTGCAGCACCCGGTCGACGCCGGGATGATCGAAAGCCGCCAGTGCGCGGCAGGTTCGGCCCGCCAACTCGCCGAGCGCGGCTACCCGGGAGGTGTTCAGATACCGGTTCTCGTCGAGTGTCCCGCCGGGCAGGTACCGGATGATTCGAGCGAATAACGCTCCGCTGCTGTCGATCTGGGCAATCGCCCCATCGGGTGCGGTATTCGTTGCGGTGCGGATGCCCTCGCCGGCGGCGATAAAGGCCGCGGCGGCGTCCTGGGCCTCCAATTCGATCCGACTGAAGGCCGGATTGGCGATCTTGAGCACCCCGACCGGGACGCCGGCGGCGTCGTGCAGCAGGAAGTTGGCGTCCTGCTGGCTGCCGAGTCCGGTGATCCGTGCCTGAACCCCGAAATGGTCCGCGGCAATGTGCCCGGCCTGTTCCGGCGTGATGTCCGGGACCGGCAATTCGGCGGTCTCGAAGAAGTCGAACAGTGTCATCAGTTCCCTCGCGATTCGGCGGTCTTACTGTACTGCCGCAGGTGGGCGCGGCACCTGATCGGCCGGTTACGGTGAGTGCATGCGGGCACTGGTGATCGTTGATGTGCAGAACGACTTCTGCGAGGGCGGGTCACTGCCGGTTACCGGTGCGAGTGCCGTTGCGCGCGGGATCGACGCCCTGCTCGCCGGCGGTCACGGCTATGCCCACGTGGTCGCGACGAAGGACTTCCACATCGACCCCGGTGACCATTTCGCGGAGCACCCCGACTACTCCTCGTCCTGGCCGCGGCACTGCGTGGCCGGCACCCCCGGCGCCGACTTCCACCCGGATCTGCACACCACCGGCATCGAGGCGGTCTTCCTCAAGGGCGCATACGCGGCCGCATACAGCGGTTTCGAAGGCACCGCTGACGGGGTGGGTCTGGCCGACTGGCTGCGCGCACGCGGGGTCGATGCGGTGGACGTCGTCGGCGTCGCCACCGACTACTGCGTGCGGGCCACCGCCCTGGATGCGGTCCGGGCGGGCTTCGCCACCCGGGTGCTGATGGACCTCACTGCCGGAGTCGCAGCTGAATCGAGCCTGGCCGCGCTGGATGACATGCGACGTTGCGGAGTCGAACTCGCCGACCGCGGTTAGCCCTCAGCGACGCTGCCGCAGGGATTCCCTACCCGCTCAGGTCTCGACCCGCTTGCGCCGGTAGAGCGTGCCGACGGCCAACAGGATCAGACTGATCAGCAGGATCGCAGTGGCCAGCACATTGATCTGCGGCGGGACCCCCGCCTTGGTTGCGGCATTGACGTAGAGCGGATAGGTCACCGTCGATCCGCTGACGAAGTAGGTGATGATGAAGTCGTCCAGCGACAGCGCGAACGACAGCATCGCCGCGGCGATGATGCCCGGCACGATCAACGGCAACGTGACCTTGAAGAACGTGCGGGTAGGGCTGGCGCCCAGATCCAGCGAGGCGTCCTCCAGGGTCCAGTCGAAGCCGCGGATCCGGGCCCGAACCGTCATCGCGATGAAACTGATCTCGAACGCCACGTGCGCGATCACGACGGTCACGTAACCGGTCGGCCAACCCAGGCTGAGGAACAGCGTCAGCAGTGATGCACCCATCACCACCTCGGGTGAGGTCAGCGGCAGCACAAGAAAGGTATCCACCGTCTTGCTACCCCGGAAACGTTGGCGCACAAGGGCTATCGCCACCAGAGTTCCCAGCACCAGAGCGATCGCGGTGGACACCGCGGCGATATTGAGGCTGAGCTTGAGTGCGTTCGTCAGGGCGGGATACTTGAACGGATTCGCCCAGTTCTCCAGGGTGAAGCCCTGCCAGGTGTAGTTGAATTTCCCGGCCGGCTTATTGAACGAGAACGCCACGATCACCAGGATCGGCAGGAACAGGTACAGCAGCACCAGGCCGGCGAGGATCCGCAGGGCGAGGTCGCCGGCTTTGAACGAGCCCCGGAAATTGCGGCCCGGGCGGGTGAGCGTGGTGATGGCCTCAGTGCTCATCGTGAGCCCCTTGGTGACTCAGTGCTCATCGTGAGCCCCTTGGTGGTGGCGGGTGCGCATCACACGAGATCCTCGGTGCCCAACGCCTTGGTGTAGAGCAGCACCCCGACCAGGATCAGCGCCATCAGCACGAAGCTCAGCGCGGCGGCCACCGGATAATCCTTGATCACGAGGAACTGCTTCTGGATGACG
>CAMCWJ010000317.1 GCA_945882475.1 Bifidobacterium breve | reverse complement strand
CGTTCACCACCGAGAACAGCCATGACATCGCGCAGCAGGTGCTGCCCACCTTCGCGGTGATCTGCTGCATGGGATTCGGGGCCGCCGGGCTGGTCGGTTCGTTCAACGCCGGGATGCTGTTGCACGGCTCCCAGGAGATCCGGCTGTCGGCTCCGCTTCCGGCGACCGGATCACTATCGGTGGTCGCCGAGGTGGCCGACATCCAAGACAAGGGCGAGGGCAAGAACGGCATCATCATCCTGCGCGCCCGGGGCAGCGATCCCGACACCGGCGCACAGGTCGCCGAGACGCTGACCACCCTGGTGATCCGCGGAGCCGGCGGTTTCGGCGGCCAGCCCGGCCAGCGCCCGGCCGCCCCGGAGTTCCCCGACCGCGAACCCGACGCGCGGATCGCCCTGCCCACCAGGGAGGACCAGGCGCTGATCTACCGGCTCTCCGGCGACCGCAACCCGTTGCACAGCGATCCCTGGTTCGCCCGTGAACTGGCCGGCTTCGACAAGCCGATCCTGCACGGGTTGTGCAGCTACGGTTTCGCCGGCCGGGCGCTGCTGGCCGAACTGGCCGGCGGGCAGGCTGCGAAGCTCACCGCGGTGGCGGCACGCTTCTCCGCCCCGGTGTTCCCGGGCGAGACGCTGACGACGTCGATCTGGCGCACCGGGTCCGGCCGCGCGGTGTACCGCACCGAGGCCAGTGGTGCCGACGGATCCAACACCCGGGTCGTCCTCGACGACGGCGTCGCCGAATACACGGACTGAAGCGCCACATGTGTACCGGGATAAAACTAACGGCTGGCAACGGCGATGTCGTCTATGCGAGGACGATGGAGTTCGATACGCCGCTGCCGGAGTGCATCGGCTACTTCCCTCGCGGGCAGCGGTTCGTTGGTGACACCAGTTCGGGAACCGACGGCATGCACTGGATCAACACCTACGCGTTCGGCGGCAACGTGCTGATCGTGGGCGGAATGCACTCGCTGGGCTCCGACGGGATCAACGAGAAGGGCCTTGTCGCAGGCGTTTTCAACCTTCCCGGGTTCACCGAGTTCTCACCGGTGTCGGACGCCAATCGCGACAAGGCGATCGCCAGCTGGCAGGTTGTGCTGTATCTCCTGGGTAACTGCGCAACCACCGACGAAGCCCAGGCGGTCCTGCTATCCGGCGACGCAGTCGTAGTCGACACCGACTTCCCGTTCACGCCCACCACCAAAGGCCAACTGCCGCTGCACCTGCGCATCGGCGATGCCAGCGGGAAGACGATCATCTGCGAATGGCACACCCCGAACCAGCCGCCGACAATCATCGAGTCACCGAGCGGCTGCGTGACGAACCTGCCGCGTTTCGAGTTCCACCTGGACAACTGGGAGCACTTCAAGTCGCTCTCGCCGTACAACCCGGCCGGCCCGATCACTGCCGGTGGTTCTCAGAGTTACAAGATCACGATGGGTAACGGCTACGTCGGCATGCCGGGCGGCAGCAACTCGCCCGATCGCTTCATTCGCGCCAGCCTCTACGCACGCGATTCATACGCCGACAAGACCGGCGCCGACGCGGTGTGGACGGCGTGGCACGTGATGAACAACTTCGATCTGCCGCGCGGGATCCTGCGCAACGTGACGGACACCGGTGTTGAGTCGACGGAGTACACACTCTGGACCAGCGTCGCCGACACAAAGAATCTGAAGTACTACTACCGGGTGCACGAAAACCCCGCGATCTACGAACTCAATCTCAACGATCAAGACCCGACCGGCACAGCGTTCCTCATCGACGACAGACCTTCCACCGCCCCGATCGTGACGGTTCCAGCTGAGTTGCGGTAGGCCAAACCCGGTTCGGCTAGATGACCCCGCCGACGAGCCGGCCGATTGCGTAGGTGACCGCCATCGCGATCGCACCGCCGATGACCACCCGCCGGGTGGCCAGCTTCGGGTCGGCGCCACCGAGGCGTGCGCTGATCCACCCGGTGATGCCCAGTGCTATCAGAACTGCGGCGAAGGTGATCGGGATCCGACTCGACGGGGGCGGCAGCAGAATCGCCAGTAGCGGAAGCAGCGCTCCGACGGTGAAGGCGATCGCCGAGGAGATCGCGGCATGCCAGGGGTTGGTGAGTTCGTCGGGGTCGATACCCAGTTCGACGTCGATGTGAGCGGCGAACGCATCGTGGTCGGTGAGTTCCTGGGCGACTGTGCGGGCGGTCTCCGGCGAGAGACCCTTGCCCCGGTACAGCCCGACGAGTTCCTCGAATTCGGCCTCGGGTGCTTCGATGAGTTCCCGACGCTCCTTCTCCAGCAGTGCCTGCTCGGTGTCGCGCTGGGTACTCACCGACACGTATTCGCCGAGTGCCATCGACAGCGCGCCGGCGACGAGCCCCGCGATGCCGGCGGTCAGGATCGGGGCGCGATCTACAGTGGCGGCGGCGACGCCGATGACGATGCCCGCGACCGAGACGATCCCGTCGTTGGCGCCGAGCACTCCGGCGCGCAACCAGTTCAGTTTGGTGTTGATCGCACCGACGTGTGGTTCGGCGGGATGGGTCTGGGGTTCTGAGCTCACCCGCTTAGCGTAGGGGTTCCGGGCCCCGATCGGTCTATCGAACATGCGTTCGATACTATTGCTCGGTGGGCTGGAACGACGGGCCGCCGACCTGGGCGGAGATGGAGCGGGTGCTCAGCGGCCGCCCACCCTCGACCGGATCGGCCGCGGCCGGCGCCAATACCCCGGACCGGCCGCGGAGGCGGGCGGCGGCGGTGCGCTACGCCGAACTGCACGCCCACTCGGCGTTCAGCTTCCTCGACGGCGCCAGCACCCCGGAGGAAATGGTGGCCGAAGCGGTCCGGCTGGATTTGAGCACGATCGCGCTCACCGACCACGACGGGCTGTACGGGGTGGTGCGGTTCGCCGAAGCGGCTCGTGAACTTGGAATCCGTACCGCCTTCGGAGCCGAGCTGTCACTGTCCGATACCGCACGAACCGATGTTCCCGATCCGCCCGGTCCGCACCTGCTCGTCCTGGCCCGCGGCCCGGAGGGCTATCGGCGGCTGTCCCGCCAACTTGCCGCCGCGCATCTGGCCGGCGGGCAGAAGGGTAGACCCCGCTATGACTACGACGCCCTCACTGAGGCCGCCGGCGGGCACTGGCACATCCTGACCGGATGCCGCAAAGGCCATCTGCAACAAGCACTCTCAACTGGTGGAGACGATGCGGCCGCGGCAGCACTGGCTGATCTGGTGGACCGCTTCGGCGCCGATCGGGTGAGTATCGAATTGACTCACCATGGCCATCCACTCGACGACGAACGTAACGCCGCACTCGCCGCACTGGCGCCACGGTTCGGGGTGGGCGTGATTGCCACCACGGCGGCGCACTTCGCCGAGCCCGCGCGTGGCCGACTGGCGATGGCCATGGCGGCGATCCGGGCTCGGCAGTCCCTCGACGACGCGGCCGGTTGGTTGGCGCCCCGTGG
>CAMCWJ010000316.1 GCA_945882475.1 Bifidobacterium breve | reverse complement strand
ATCGCGAGATCGGACTGGCGGTGCGGGTGATCGTCGACGGCACCTGGGGCTTCGCCTCGCATGCCGGCCTGAGTGCCGAGGTCGCCGCGGAGTCGGCACGGCACGCCGTCGGGGTGGCGACGACGTTGGCCGCGCTCAACGCCGAGCGGATCGAACTGGCCGACGAACCCGTCTACGCCGACGCGGTCTGGGTGTCGGATTACCGCATCGACCCATTCGGCGTTCCCACCGCCGACAAGATCGCCCTGCTGGGGGAGTACTCCGGACGGCTGCTGGCATCTGACGGGGTGGACCACGTGTCGGCGATGGTGATGAGCGTCAAGGAACAGACCTTCTACGCCGACACGTTCGGATCGTCGATCACCCAGCAACGGGTGCGCACCATGCCGGCTCTGGAGGCGGTGGCCGTGGACCCAGCGGCGGGCAGTTTCGAGTCCATGCGCACGCTGGCTCCGCCGACCGGCCGCGGCTGGGAGGCGCTGGCCGGTGACGAGGTCTGGGACTGGTCGGGTGAACTGGCTGAGCTGCCGGTTCTGCTTGCCGAGAAGACCAAGGCGCCCAGCGTGGTGGCCGGTCCGACCGACCTGGTGATCGACCCCACCAATCTGTGGCTGACCATCCACGAGTCCATCGGCCATGCCACCGAGTACGACCGGGCGATCGGCTACGAGGCCGCCTACGCCGGCACGTCGTTCGCCACCCCGGACAAGTTGAACACCATGCGGTACGGATCGCCGGTGATGAACGTCACTGCCGACCGCACCGCCGAATTCGGTTTGGCCACAATCGGATACGACGCCGAAGGCGTGGGTGCCCAGAATTGGGATCTGGTGCGTGACGGCTTCTTCGTCGGCTACCAACTTGACCGGGTATTCGCCAAGCGACTCGGCAAGGACCGCTCCAACGGCTGCTCCTATGCCGACTCGCCGCACCACGTGCCGATCCAGCGGATGCCCAACGTGTCACTACAACCCGGTAGCGAGGACCTGAGCACCGCCGATCTGATCAGCCGGGTGGACAATGGCCTCTACATCGTCGGTGACAAGTCGTGGTCAATCGACATGCAGCGCTACAACTTTCAGTTCACCGGCCAGCGGTTCTACCGGATCCGCGACGGCCGCCTCGACGGGCAGGTGCGCGATGTCGCCTACCAGGCCACCACCACCGACTTCTGGAACTCCATGGAGGCTGTCGGCGGTGCCTCGACGTGGCGACTCGGCGGGGCGTTCAACTGCGGCAAGGCACAGCCGGGCCAGGTGGCCGCCGTCAGTCACGGCTGCCCGTCGGCGTTGTTCCGCAGAGTGAACGTGCTCAACACCGTTGAGGAGTCTGGCCGATGAGTGCGCTGATCCCGGCTCAGCAGGTCGTCGAACTGGCATTGCAGGCCGCGGCGAAGTCCCGCCGAAGCGACGAGACGATCGTCATCGTCACCGAGGTCGCGGATGCTTCGCTGCGCTGGGCCGGTAATTCCATGACCACTAACGGGGTGTCGATCTCGCGGTCGACGTCGGTGATTTCCATTGTGCGCAAGGGTGACTCCGCCCACGTCGGGGCGCTGCGCTCCAGTGCGGTCGATGCTCAAGCGATTGCCGATCTGGTCGCAGCTGCCGAGGATGCCGCCCACGCCGCACCCGACGCCCGGGACAGCGCGGCACTGCTGACCGGATCCGGAGCGCCACCGGATTACTGGGATGCCCCGATCCCGGAGACCGGCGCGCGGGTATTCGGTGACCTCGCCCGTTCGTTATCGGCCGGCTTCGGCCGCACCGACCGGCTTTACGGCTATGCCCATCACCTGGTGGAGACGACGTTCCTGGGCACGTCGACCGGACTGCGACGCCGCTTCACCCAACCCACCGGCACGGTGGAGATCAATGCCAAACGCGGCGACGCCAGCGTATGGGCGGGGGTGAGCTCACCCTGGTTCGCCGATGTGCCGACCGACGCACTACTGGATGACCTTGCGACGCGGCTGGGGTGGGCGCAGCGCACGGTGGAATTGCCCGCCGGGCGTTTTGAAACCCTGATGCCGCCCTCGACGGTTGCCGACATGATGATCTACCTCGGCTGGTCCATGGACGGCCGCGGCGCCCAGGAGGGCCGTACCGCGCTTTCGGCGCCCGGCGGGGGAACGCGGGTGGGGGAGAAGCTCACCGACTTGCCGTTGACGATGTACTCCGATCCGTTCGCGGCCGGTCAGGAGTGCGCGCCTTTCGTGCACACCGCATCGGGTTCTGAGCGGATCTCGCTGTTCGACAACGGTATGGACATCGACCGGGTGGACTGGATCCGCGACGGCACCATCAACGCGCTGACCTACCCGCGGGCCGCGGCCGCTGAATTCGGAACCGCGCCAGCTGTTCCCGCCGACAATCTGCTGATGACCGGGGGTACCGCGTCATTGTCCGAGATGGTTGCGGCTACCGAACGCGGCCTGTTACTGACGACGCTGTGGTACATCCGCACCGTCGACCCCACCACGCTGCTGTTGACAGGTCTGACCCGTGACGGGGTGTATTTGATTGAAGACGGGGCGGTCACCGCAGCGGTGAACAACTTCCGGTTCAACGAGAGTCCGCTGGATCTGCTGCGCCGGGCCACCGAGGCCGGTGTCGCCGAGGCGACGCTGCCGCGCGAGTGGGGTGACTGGGCCACCCGGGCGGTGATGCCGACACTGCGGATTCCCGACTTCCACATGTCCTCGGTCAGCCAGGCGCAATAATCAGGCATGGCTTCCGATGATCTCGACATCCAGCTGACCCGCTTGGTCCAGCAGTCCCCGGCGGGCGGGAAGCGGGTGATCGGATTGGTCCGGTCGACGTGTGCGGGTGCGCTGTCCTTGCCAGCGCTGCCCGCTGAAGTATCTGTTACACAACCGGATTCAGATGACGAGACCGTCCTGGCTGACTTCGCCGAGCAGTTCACCGTTGACGTCTCGATGGTCACCGACGCCCAGCGTGCGGCGTTGACCGGTGCGCTGGGCCGGGATGCGTTCGGTGCCGTCGTGCAGATGTACGTCGCGGACTTCCTACCCCGGGTCACCGCGGGCCTGGCGGCGCTGGAACAGCCGGTGGATTGGCTGCCTGAACAGCCGAGGTGGGATGCCGGCGTCGACGCCTCGGATGTCGTCTTCAACCATCTGCTGCCCGGAGTCGCGCGCCTGCGCTCACTGGACCCGGTGACCACCGAAGTGGTGCGCCTGCGCGGTGCCGTCGCGCACAACTGTCGGCTGTGCAAGTCGCTGCGTGACAGCGCCGCACTGAATTCGGGCGGGTCGGAAAGCCTGTACGGCGATATCGAGCGCTACGAGGCCTCGCGTTCGCTTAGCGACGGCCATAAGGCGGCGCTGCGCTACGCCGACGCGCTGATCTGGTCGCCATCGCGCATCGAAGCGGCTGTCGCCGCCGATGTGCTGCAACACTTCTCGCCGGTCCAGGCCCGCGAACTGACACTCGACGTAATGCGCAATGCCAGCAACAAAATCGCGGTG
>CAMCWJ010000315.1 GCA_945882475.1 Bifidobacterium breve | reverse complement strand
GTGCCAGTGCCGGCGCGGTGGTCGCCCACGATCGCGGGGACAGCGTGGCACTGAGTTTCGCCGGCCGGTCCGCGGCCGGTGAGTTCGGCTTCGAGGTGACCGATCTGGTTCTCAGCAACGGCAACATCTTCCTGCCGCTGTCGAATCTCACCGACTACCAGCGCGTGCTGTTGAATCCGCAAACTGCACCGACACTGAACTCGATGACTCCCCAGATGCTGGCGATCGGATTGGGGCGCAGCATGTTTACCCCACCTCGGGGTCCGGATGATCCGACAATCGCCGCACTAGCGGAGACGTTTGCGTACAACAACGGTATGGCGGTCATGCACGGCACCATCCAGTACCTGGTGGAGCGTGCCGAGAACGAGCAGCAGTGGTTGGACGGCCTCGCCACGCTGCCGGTTAAGACCACTGTGATCTGGGGACTGTGCGATACCGTCGCTCCGCTGCGGGTTGCGGCTCATGTGTGGGATAACTACCTGGTGGGCAAGCCGGGAGCTAACGAGTTCTGGGTGTTGCCGCGCGCGAACCACTACCTGCAGAACGATCAGCCACGGGAGTTCGTCCACGTCGTGCAGGCCAGGCTGTCGAATACCTCGCCCGTGGCGCCGGGCCCGGTGTCCGACGAGGTCGGCGCCGCGGTTTTCGTCGACCGGTCCCGGCCACAATTGCCCTCGGCCAGTGACGTTCTCATCCGAGGCCAGGGTTAGGAAGAGGCAACAGGTGAGCAGCAAGGAACTTCCCGCACGCGCACGCGTCGTCATCGTCGGCGGTGGCGTGACCGGATGCAGCATCGCCTACCACCTGGCACACCTTGGCTGGACCGACGTGGTTCTGCTCGAACAGCACGAACTGACCGCGGGCAC
Organism: Bifidobacterium breve; assembly: GCA_945882475.1. Taxonomy (GTDB): domain Bacteria; phylum Actinomycetota; class Actinomycetes; order Mycobacteriales; family Mycobacteriaceae; genus Mycobacterium. The sequence goes on along the minus strand of CAMCWJ010000315.1, from coordinate 2,625 downwards.
CACCTGGCATGCCGCCGGTCTGATCACCTCGGCGGGCATGACGGATGAGACCGCACTCTTCTTCAGCCGCTACTCACGCGACCTCTATGAGCGCCTTGAAGCCGAGACCGGACACTCCACCGGATTCAATCCTGTCGGCCACGTCAGCCTGGCCACCAATCCGCAACGCCTCGACGCGCTGCGTAGATCGTCGGCCTGGATGCACGGATTCGGCGTCGCCGAGCACGAGATCAGCGCGCGTGAACTGCAGGAGATGTGGCCGCTGCTGGACACCTCCGATGTGCTGGCCGGGTTCTACGTGCCCGACGAGGGCCGTGCTGACCCGGTCGGCGTCGCCACCTCGATGGCCAAGGGCGCCAAAGCACTTGGGGCACGTGTCTTCGAGGGTGTCACCGTCACCGGTGTCGAGACGAAACGTGGCCGGGTCAGCGCGGTGCTGACGTCGCAGGGTCGAATCGAGACCGAGGTCGTCGTCAACGCCGCGGGAATGTGGGCCCGCCAACTCGGCGCACTCAACGACGTTTGCATCCCACTGCAGGCAGCCGAGCACTACTACCTGATCACCGATGCGGTGCCGGGCATGGACAGCAATCTGGCGGTGATCGAGGATCCCGAACGCTACGGCTACTACCGGCCCGAGGGCGACGGCATGCTGGTCGGCCTGTTCGAACCGGTCGGTGCCCCGTGGTCACTGGATGGCGTGCCGGACAGTTTCGCGTTCGGCACCATGCCGCCGGACTGGGACCGGGTGGGCCCCTACCTGGGTAACGCACTCGAGCGGATTCCATCGCTGTCCGAGGTTGGCGTCCGGTTGTTCTTCTGCGGTCCGGAATCCTTCACCCCGGACATCCGGCCGATGCTGGGTCCGGCACCGGAGTTGGACGGCTACTTCGTCGCCGCCGGGATGAACTCGCTGGGCATCCTGATGGGTGGCGGCATCGGAAATGTCATGGCGCACTGGATTGTTGACGGCGTACCGCCGGTCGATGTCACCGGATACGCCATCGACCGGGCGGCGACACACGAGACATCGCGGCGGTTCCGGGCCGAGCGCACCGTCGAGCAACTCGGTGTGCTCTTCGGCGACGCCGTCTGGCCCACGTGGAAGCCGGGCACGGCACGTGACATTCGCCGTTCGGTGCTGCACGACCGGTTGGTGGCTGCCGGCGGGCATTTCAACGCCTCGGTGGGCTGGGAGTTCGCCGAGTGGTACGACGCCGATGGCGCTCATCCGCAGACCACTCTCGACTACGCCCGGCAGGGCTCGTTCGACATCGTCGGCGCCGAACACCGTGCGGTGCGCGAGGATGTCGGCATCCTGGACATGAGCCTGATGGCGAAGTTCCTCGTGCAGGGCTCGGATGCGGCACGGGTACTCGATCGGCTCTCGGTCAGCCTGATCGACCGCGAGATCGGCCGCCTGGTCTACACCCAATGGCTCAACAGCGACGGCGGCATCGCCACCGACCTGACCATCACCCGCCTCGGAGAGGAGAAATTCCTCGTCGTCACGTCCGACCTCATCCACCGTCGGATCGAACCCATGATCCGTCGCGAGACCCGAACAGGGGAGTTCGTGGCCGTCACCGAAACCACCTCGGGGACAACACTGCTGTCGATCCAGGGGCCGAAGTCGCGCACACTGCTCTCGAGACTCACCGACGCCGACCTGTCCAATGAGGCGTTCCCGTATCTGTCGGCCCGGCACATCCACGTCGGCTATGCACCGGTGCTGGCGGCCCGGGTGACCTACCTGGGCGAGTTGGGTTGGGAATTGCACATCCCGACCGAATACGCCGTCGGTGTCTACGACGATTTAATCGCCGCCGGAGCCGATCTGGGTGTGCGTCCGGTCGGACTGGCGGCGATGTCGAGCCTGCGATTAGAGAAGGGTTACCGGGATCTCGGCGTGGATATCGACAACACCGACAACCCGATCGAAGCCGGACTCGGTTTCACCATCGCGTGGGACAAGCCGGGTGGGTTCGTCGGCCGTGATGCACTGCTGGAGTTCAAGGCGAAGGGCACCCCGCGCAACCGGGTCGTCAGCCTGTTCGTCGACGACGCCGGAGCCGATCTGTTCGGCAACGAACCCGTTCTGGCCGACGGGAAGTGGGTCGGGTACGTCCGGGCCGCGGCCTACGGCTACACCCTTGGCGGTCCGGTAGGCCTGGCGCAGGTGGCCCACGAGGATGGGGTCACCGGGGACTGGTTGCGCGAGCAGTCATTCACGGTGCACACCCCGAACGGCGATCTGCCGGCCCGGCTGCAGATGGCGCCGTTCTACGACCCGCAGCGGGCTCGGATCCTCGCCGACTCCTAGGGAGCCGGGCGCAGGATCGTCAATGCGCCTGGCACTGCTGAGATCTCGGCCGGCAACGGGCAGGCGTAGTCGCCGTCGGCGTAGGCATTGATGCCCGGGCACTCGACCCAGATGCTTCTGGCCCGCGCGGTCGTCACCTCGTCGAGGTCGACGTGGGTGCCGGTGAAGATGGTGGGAAACAACCGGATCAGCCTCAGCCGCGACCCGCTGCCCACCATGGTGATGTCCAGCAAGCCATCGGCGTGATCAGCGTCGGGGCAGATCTGCATGCCGCCGCCGTAGCTGCGGGTATTGCCGAAGGC
>CAMCWJ010000314.1 GCA_945882475.1 Bifidobacterium breve | reverse complement strand
GCCATTGGGCGATGTTATCGGCATTTAGTGACATTTGGGTCGAACCGGCGCATGCTGGAGATATTGGGGGCGCCATCCCGGGTTAACCCACGGAGGGGGTTGGTGATGTGCGGTAACGGAGGTATGTGGCACCACGGCTACGGCTACGGCGGGTGGGGTTGGGGTAGTTGGGTTCTGAGCGCGATCGTCCTGACCGTGTTCTTCGCCCTGGTTATCACCGCGATCGTGGCGGCGGTGCGCTACCTGGGCGGCCCCGGGCACCACCACGGACCGGCGGCTCCTGGCCCACAGCCCGGACGCAGACCCGAAGACCTTCTCGCCGAACGGTTCGCCCGCGGAGAGATCGACGATGAGGAATACCGGCGACGCATCGTTGTGTTGCGGGAACACCAGTGAGTACGACCATGAACCACAACCGTCTGCGGACTGGCCTGTTGATCGGCGCGGCCGCACTGGCTCTCGGGATCGGCACCACCGCCGTGATGGCCGGTGCCGGAGCCGGACCCGGCTTCGCCCCGATGGCCGGGCCTCCCGGCTACGGCGGACCGCTGCCCGCCCAGCCCGCACCCTGCACACCCCCGGCGCTGCCCGGAGCGGTCGTTGACGTCACTACCTCCGACATGGGCGCCATGATGGGCCCCGGCATGAACGGACCCGGCATGAACGGCGGACCCATGATGGGACCCGGAATGATGGGACCGGGCATGAATAGCGGACCCATGATGGGCCCCCAAGGAGCGTGGCCGAACAGCCCCGGTATGGGGATGGGCATGATGCGCCTGACCATCAACCCGACCTCGGTGCCCGCCGGCCAGGTCTCGCTGCGGGTCGCCAACAACGGCTGGCTGCCCCACGAAGTCGTCGTCATGCCGTTGGGCCCGGGCCAGAACCCCGGCCAACGGCCCGTCGGGGCCAACTGGGAAGTCAACGAGACCGGCAGCCTCGGCGAAGCCGCCCACACCTGCGGCGCCGGCGAGGGCGATGGCATCGCACCCGGAACCATGGGCTGGACCACCCTCACCCTCCAACCAGGACGCTACGAACTGCTCTGCAACATCGCCGGGCACTACGGCTCCGGCATGTACGCCGAACTCGACGTAACACCGGCGCGATAATCAAGACCTAGGGCCTTCAACGGCACTGAGGCCCATGCCTTTCGCTGTCGCCCCAGCTCAAATGAGCTGGCGCATCGGCGTTTTCCTGCACCGTAAGTTAGGTGCGGTAGTTCGGCGTCGGCCGCGAGGAATCCACCGTTGCCGGGTGGGCGCCGTGTCGAAAACGTGACAAGGGAGTGATCGAATTGCTAATGCGCGCTTACTCTTTCGCTCGCCGAATCACCAAATACAATCATTTTGCCGACCTTGTCATTTCAACGGGAGAGGGAGCCATGCGGGCGGTAGCTCAACGTGTTCTCGCAGTGATCGTGACGGCGACGAGTTTGGTTGCGGGCCCGGCCGACGTCAGCCTGGCGGCGACCCGCGCTAATGCCTATGCCATCGCGTCGGTTCTACCCACGCCGGGCGAGGTGGTGGGTGTGGCGCACCCCGTGGTGGTGACGTTCACAACGCCCGTCGACAACCGGCCTGCGGCCGAGCGTGCCCTCGACGTCACGACGGTGCCCGCGATGACCGGCACGTACCAGTGGCAGGGCAGCGACGCCGTGCAGTGGGTTCCCGACCGATTCTGGCCGGCGCGGACCACGGTCGCGCTGTCGGTGGGAGGCCGGTCCACGACCTTGACCACGGGTGCTGCTGTCGTCGGTGTGGCCAACATCTCGGAGCGCACGTTCACCGTGACCATCGACGGAGTCGATTCGGGACCACCCGTTGCGCTGCCGGCGCCTCACCACCGGCCCCGCAGGGGAGAACCGGGTGTGTTCCCCGCCTCAATGGGTCGGCCGGAGTACCCGACGCCCGTCGGGACCTACACGGTGCTGGCCAAGGAACGCGATGTGGTGATGGATTCGAGCAGCGTCGGCATCCCCATCGACGCTCCCGACGGATACCTGCTCACGGTGGACTACGCCGTCCGCTTCACCAGCCGTGGCCTCTTCGTGCACTCCGCTCCGTGGGCCGTCAATTCGCTGGGGTTAGAGAATGTCAGCCATGGCTGCGTCGGCCTGAGCCTCGAGGACGCCGCGTGGTACTTCAACACGGTCAACGTTGGTGACCCGATAATCGTGCAAGAAAACAGCATTGAAGTCCCGCGGTCAGTGCCGTCCTGACGAGGTTGCGCACGATTCGTGGAGCCGATGACGAGAATCGAACCTGCGTGTCCGCAATCGCCGGCAGCCGAGTTGACCCATCTTGGGGACTCGGCAGCCAACACAGACGAGGTTTGCATCGAATGTTCCCACGAACCCTGGTTATCACCGCGCTGAGCTGGATCCTGCCACTCCTCGCCTCCGGCGTAAGCCAGCCGACCGCGACGGCGGCGTGTGAACCGTCAAACGGTGAGTGCGCTATGCGCGAGCGAATCGCGGAGGCCGAACATTACCTTGCGACCCGGCCCGGATCGGACTCGTGTTGCGCGATCGCGCGACAGGTGCCAAGTACCGCAACGCCAATGCCGGCACGCCCATCTGGACGGCATCGACGATCAAACTGGCGATGGTCGCCGACCTGCTCACTCGCGAGCGGACGGGCGCGCTTCGGCTCACCGATGCCGACCGGCGCCAGATGGTCGCGATGCTGCGCAGTTCCGACAACGCGGCGGCGGACGCATTGTGGTCGCATTAGGCGGAACGGCTCAGGTCTTCAACGCGAACTTCCGGCGCTACGGCATGCCAAATGTGCCTCCCCAGAACGGATTCGGTGACCTGTTCCCGTACTGGGGATTCCAGAAGGCCACCGCGGACGACTTCGACGGACTCATGAACTACGTCCTGACCGGCCTCGCGCCGGCCGACGCTGCTGCGGTGGCTGCGGAGATGCAACGCGTCGACGGCCAGCAGCAGTGGGGAGTCTGGGGCGCCGGTGCTGCGATGACACCGGGCAACAAGAGCGGCTGGTCACAAGAGCAAGGTGGATGGGTGGTCAACTCCGTTGGCTTCGCCGGGCTGCAACAGCGATACACCTTGGCGGTCATGAATGCGCTCGGCGATGAGGGCGGCTACGACGACGGTGTCGCCACGACAACGCAACTCAGCCGCATCCTGCTAGCGGGTCGATGATGCTCGAATCGAGATTGCGACCCTGAGGGGTGTGGATGACCACAAACGACATCAATCGTGCCGGGTAAGTACGTTGGCAAGTGGACTGCGGATGCACGGTCTCGATAGCCTGCTGATGAGTGCTACTGGACATCGAAATGAGGAAACGTGAATACCGTAGCGCGTGCATTGGTGGTGGCCGTGGTCGCGTCCGCGTGTTTGGCTTCGGGAGTTGGGAACGCCGCGGCGCACACCGCGCTCGCGGGCTCCGATCCCGTTGATGGTGCCACTGAGGGAGCGGCCCCGACCGTCGTTACCTTGACCTTTACCGAAGACATCAACCA
>CAMCWJ010000313.1 GCA_945882475.1 Bifidobacterium breve | reverse complement strand
CAGCGGGTCGCCCTCGGCGATGCGACCCGGCGTGACCACGTCGCCGTACACGCCGAGACACCGCCGGGCATGGGCGGCGATGGTCCTGGTGATCTCCGGGTCCTGCTTGAGTTCGGACTGTTCGTGCGACGGCATCACGCAGCGGATGGTGGGGATCAGCGGCGCGAAAGCCGCGTCCGCTGTGCGCACGACGCCTCCGCACCACTGCAATTCGGGTTGTGCCGCGCCGCCTGCGGCGTCGACCAGCAGAGTGGGCCGGAAGCGACGCACGTCGAAGTCGGAGTCCGGGGCCAGCGCGGCCATGGTCTGCAGCGCCTGCTCGGTGAGGACGTGCACCGGGTAGGCGTCGACGTAGGTGCCCACCGGGGTGGCGTACCGGGTGATCTCGGCGAGCTTGCGGACCGGGAACACCGACAGATCCGGCAGCGGCTCGTCGTCGCGCAGTCCGAAGATGGTGCGCAGGTCGCGCTTGGTCGTCGCCGCGTTCCGGTACTTGTCGCGCTCGGTGATCGCCGGCAGCGGCCACAGTTCCACGTCGCGGTCCAGGTATTCCGACAGCATGCGGTGGACGCCGGGATCAGAACTCGAGATCTGCCGGCCGTCGGGGAAGCCGATGATCACCTCGGGGGCCGTGCCCGGGCCGGCATCAGAGGGCGGAGCCTGGGCGTAACGCGCGGTGCACCACAGCAGTCCGGGCAGCCGCTTGGCACTCGTTGTGATGTTCAGTTCGACGTCGCGCACCGCCCAGGTCCGGTCGGCGTGCAGGCCGAGTGTGCCGAGATGGGCCGAGGCCACCCGCTCACCGGCCATCGACTTGACCGGGTACCGCCAGATTGCCGTGATGCGACCAATCTCCACCATGGCGGCCAGCCTACGGTGGCGGCTGGTTTTGGCCGACACCGTCACCAGTGCGACGATGGAGCCATGTACGACCAAGTCAACGGATGGGATTCAGCCACCGATCTCCAGGATGCGGGGTCCCGTATCGACCCGGTACTGGCCCGAAGCTGGCTGCTGGTCAACGGTGCCCAGTACGACAAGTTCGCCCCCGCGGCCGCATCCCGCGCCGACATCGTCGTCCTCGACATCGAGGACGCGGTGGCCCCGAAAGGCAAGGTGGCCGCCCGGGAAAACGTGGTGCGCTGGCTGGCGGACGGCAACAATGACTGGGTTCGGGTGAACGGTTTCGGCACTCAGTTCTGGGCCGATGACCTGGCCATGCTGGCCGGCACCTCGGTCGGCGGGGTGATGCTGGCGATGGTGGAGTCGGTGGACCACGTCACCGAGACCGCCAAACGGTTGCCCGACGTCCCGATCATCGCCCTGGTGGAGACCGCGCGCGGCCTCGAACGCATTACCGAGATCGCCGCCACCAAGGGCACCTTCCGGCTGGCTTTCGGCATCGGCGACTTCCGCCGCGACACCGGATTCGGCGAGCACCCGACCACGCTGGCCTACGCCCGGTCGCGGTTCACCATCGCGGCCAAGGCCGCCCACCTGCCGGGTGCGGTCGACGGACCGACGGTGGGGTCCAGCGCACTCAAGCTCAGCGAGGCCACCGCGGTGTCGGCCGAGTTCGGGATGACCGGCAAGATCTGCCTGACCCCGGATCAGTGTCCGACGGTCAACGAGGGCCTGTCGCCGTCACAGGAGGAGATCTCCTGGGCTAGAGAGTTCTTCGCCGAGTTCGAGCGCGACGGCGGCGAGATCCGCAACGGCTCGGACCTGCCGCGGATCGCCCGGGCTACCAAGATCATCGATCTGGCCCGCTCCTACGGGATCGTGGTGTCGGAGTTCGACGACCAGGCCGTGCACGTGTCCGCCCCGTCGGACACGTACCACTACTGACGTCGGGCAGCTACCGAACAGCCGCACCGGCGGCGATCAACTCCGCCGCCTTCTCGCCAATCACAACGACGGGCGCGTGGGTGTGTCCCCGGATAATCGACGGCATCACCGACGCGTCGGCCACCCGCAGACCATGCACGCCTCGCACCCGCAGTTGCGGGTCGACGACGCTGCGCTCGTCGCGGCCCATCCGGGCCGTACCCACCGGGTGGTACAGGGTGTGTGAGCAGCTATCGAGAGCCTGTTCGAGGGTCTCGTCGTCGAGTGTTGTGGCGTGCAACGGCCGGACGATCCTGCCGATGATGTCCTTGAGCGCGGGGGACTTAGCGATGGTGGCGGTCACCCGCAGGCCGGCCATCATCGCGTGGCGGTCCACGCCGTCCGGATCAGACAGGTAGCGCGGGTCGATGATCGGCTTGGCCGCCGGATCCGCGGAACGCAGCGTGATCGTGCCGCTGCTGCGCGGCTTGAGCAGAACCGGCCCGGTGGCGATGGCATGCCCGGTGTACGGCTCGCCGATGCCCTGGTCGAAGAACGGGGCGGGCGCCCAGATCAGTTCGATGTCGGGCAGGTCGAGTTCTTCTCGGCTGCGCACGAACCCGTAGGCCTCGCCGACGTTGGAGGTCAACATGCCGCGACGGCGGAGCAGATAGTTCGCCAGTTCCAGCGGTTTTTCGGCGGTGAACAGACTGTCCTCGCGGACATCGAATCCAAGTGTGGCGACCAGGTGATCCAGCAGGTTCTTGCCCACCTCCGGGGAGTGGTGGGTGACACCAATGCCGAACTCGGACAACTCTTTTTCGTCGCCGATGCCGGACAGCATCAACAACTGGGGAGTGTTCACCGCACCGGCGCAGAGCACTACCTCACGGGCGGCCCGCACCGTCTGCCTGCGGCCGTTGGCGTCGTCGAACTCGACCCCGACCGCCCGGCTACCCTCGAAGATCACCCGGCGCACCGTCGAGTCGGTCAGCAGGGTCAGATTCGAGCGATGCAGCACCGGCTTGAGGTAGGCATCCGCCGTGCTCCACCGGGCACCGCGACGCTGCGTCACCGCGGTCTCGCAGAACCCGTCGAGCATCGGCGCATCGGGCGTGGTGACCCGGTAGCCGGCCTGCTGAGCGGCCCGAAGCCATGCTCCCGTCGATGATCGCGGACTGCGCTGGGGCGAAATCACCAGTGCCGCGTTCTCCACCCGGTCGAAGTAGGACCGCAGATGCGCGTAATCCCAGTCATCACCGGCATGCTGCGCCCACTCGTCATAGTCCGCCGGGAAGCCGGGCACCCACATCATCGCATTCATCGATGACGACCCACCGAGCATTTTGCCGCGCGGCCAATAGATTTCGCGCCCCGCGACCTCCTTCTGCGGTTCGGTGAGGTAATCCCAGTCCACCGGGCTGCGGAAAAGTTTCGAGAAGGCCGCCGGGATGTGGATGAACTTGTTCTTGTCCATCGGGCCGGCTTCGAGGACGACGACGTTCGTTCGCGAATCCGCGCTGAGCCGGTTGGCGAGCACCGCACCGGCTGATCCAGTACCCACTATGACGAAATCGCAATCCATCGGCGCAGTATAGGCAGGACCGGATCCAACTGACAGAGAGAAGTGCCATGCGCGCAGTGCGGGCCATCGGCGGTGAGCCCACCGTGGTCG
>CAMCWJ010000312.1 GCA_945882475.1 Bifidobacterium breve | reverse complement strand
CCCGTACAGCCGGCTGGTCTCCACCAGATCGGCCACCACGATCCCCCGGGGTGGCCGCTTGGTCAGCACCGAGCCCGGTGCCAACACGAATCTGACGTTGCGCGCACCGGCGTAATCGCGCGTCTCGCCTTCCCGCAGACCGACGTGGGAAAGCAGCCCGGCTACCAGGGCCGCATGCACCCGGGCCGGATCGGCCGGCTCCGCATCGGACTCCTCGCCGCCGCGCAGGCCGATTCCCGCGGCGATGCTGCGTAATTGTCCGGTGAGGTCCTGCCATTCCCGGATTCGCATGTGGTGCAGGTATTCCTCGCGGCACATCCGGCGAAATGCGCTGCCGGACATCGCTTTCCGCTGTCCGATCAGGTAGTTCCACAGGTTCAGGTAGGACATGAAGTCGCTGGTCTCGTCGGCGAAACGGGCATGTTTCTGTCGAGCCGTCTCCTCCCGGCCGGTGGGGCGTTCCCGCGGGTCCGGGATCGAGAGCGCGGCGGCCAGCACCAGCACCTCGCGCAGGCAGCCCTCGGTGTCCGCCTGCAGGATCATCCGGCCCAGCCGCGGGTCGACGGGAAGCTGGGCAAGACGCCGGCCGACGTCGGTGATCGCTCCCGCAGCGTTGAACGCCCCGAGTTCCTGCAGCAGTGCCACTCCGTCGTTGATGCTTCGCCGCTCCGGCGGGTCGAGGAACGGAAAGCTCGCGACGTCGCCGAGTTGCAGGGCGGCCATCTGCAGGATCACCGCGGCGAGGTTGGTGCGCAGGATCTCCGGGTCGGTGAATCGCGGCCGGGCCGCGAAGTCCTGTTCGGAGTAGAGCCGGATGCACACACCGGGTGCGGTGCGGCCGGACCGGCCGGCCCGTTGCGCGGCCGAGGCCTGCGAGATCGGCTCGATCGGTAACCGTTGCACCTTGGTGCGCCTGCTGTAGCGGGAGATCCGCGCGGTGCCGGGATCGACGACGTAGCGGATGCCCGGGACCGTCAGCGAGGTCTCAGCGACGTTGGTGGCCAACACGATCCGTCGGGTCAGAGTGCTGGTGTTGGCCGTGAAGACCTTGTGCTGCTCAGCGGTGGGCAGCCGCGCGTACAGCGGCAGCACCTCGACGCCGGGGACGGCGGCGCGCACCGCTTCTGCGGTGTCGGTGATCTCGCGCTCACCGGAGAGGAACACCAGCACATCGCCGGGCGGTTCGGCGCCCAACTCCGCAATCGCGTCAACGATCGCCTCGATCTGGTCGCGCGGCTCAACCCGCACCACCTCGTGGTCGGGGTCGTCGGGGTCGTCGGTGTCCTGTGCGAAATCTGCCAGTTCCAAAGGGCGATAACGGATCTCGACCGGATAGGTGCGGCCGGACACCTCCACGATCGGTGCCCCGGAGAAGTGGTCTGCGAACCGTTGCGGATCGATGGTGGCGGAGGTGACGATCACCTTCAGGTCCGGCCGCCTGGGCAGCAACTCGCGGAGGTAGCCGAGCAGGAAGTCGATGTTGAGGCTGCGCTCGTGAGCCTCGTCGAGTATCAAGGTGTCGTAGCTGAGCAGACGGCGGTCACGCTGGATCTCGGCCAGCAGGATGCCGTCGGTCATCAACTTGACCAGAGAACGCCCGCCAGCCTGATCGGTGAATCGCACGGTGTACCCGACCGGCCGGATACCCGTCTGCCGAGACTGTGTCAGTGGGGCGCCCAGTTCCTCGGCGATGCGCTCAGCGACGGTACGCGCGGCCAGCCGACGGGGCTGAGTGTGCCCGATCGCGCCGCGCACGCCGCGACCCAATTCCAGGCAGATCTTGGGCAACTGGGTGGTCTTGCCGGATCCGGTCTCACCGGCGACCACGACAACCTGGTGCGCGGTGATCGCAACGGCCAGTTCACCGCGGACGCTACTGACCGGAAGATCCGGGTAGGTGATCTTCGGCACCGCGGCGGCGCGGGCGGCGATGAGTGCCTCGGCGGCGGCGACCTGTGCGGCAAGATCGGAAAGTTTCGCGGCGCTCACCGGGCCGCGCAACGACCGCAGGCGCCGGCCGAGTCGGGCGGCGTCGCGGAGGGTGAGGCCGTCGAGGCGGGCCCGCAGGGCGCGCACGTCGTCGATAGCCGGTTCAGACACTGCAATCAGAATAGGGGGACGCCGTCGATGCGTAGGCTCTGGCCATGACGACCGCCCTGATCATCGGAGGCCTGGTCCTACTGGGGATGGGCCTGGTGGCCAGCCAATTGTTTCGGCTCAAGGACTGGCTCAAGAACCAGCCACCCCCGCCCGAACAACTTGCCGACCCGGATGACCCGAAAAATCCGGAGGTCCCTGGGCCCCAATAACCCTGGGCCCCAATCGGATTGGACGACAAAGCCTTGTGCACCGGGTCAGCGCGGAGGGTCGCCGCGCCACTTGAAGCTGTCGACGTACTTACCCAGGTCCTGGGCGATCTGCACATTGGCCGGCGACGGCGGTCCGGGACCGAATGCCGGGGTGAACTCGCGGTGGGGGCCGACCGCAGCGGCGATCAGGGCGAGGTCGTTCTTGACCGCGGCGATGACGATGACGCGCAACCGGTCGGACTGGCCAACGGTCTCCAGAGTCTGAGCATCGGCGACCACGCCGTACCCGGGCTGGTACCCGATGGCGGCGTTGGGCAGTTCGTAGGCGGGCACCGCCCCCGGGTAGGCCTGTTCCAGTAACTCCGCGGTGATCTGCTGAGCGTCCCGGCCCGCGGCGGGTTGGCTGAACAGCCGGATGGTTCCGCCGTCACCGGCCGTCCATCGCGCGGTCACGCCATCGGCCGCGATGTCGACGGTGTAGGCGGCGCCCGGCGCCGGATAGGACACCGAGAATTCCCCGCCGGGTGCCTCGAAACGCGGGTTGGTGGCCACCGGCAACCCACTGGGGGGGCGGCCGCAGTCCGGCGGGCAGATGTAGCGAACCGGTTCGTTGACCACGTAGTCGTCCAACACCGCCAGTGCCATCATCGCCGTCGCAAGGCCCAGCACCCACAGCGCCAGCGTCACGAAGTACTTGGGGCCGCGTTCCCGTCGGGCGGAGTATCGCCCTGGCGGGACGGCATAGCCCTCGAACGAATCCGACTGCCCCACATCACTCATCGCGTCAACGACCTGAGCACCACGATGTTCTCGATCAGGTTCGCGACGTTCGGGCTGCCCAGCCCGGTCACCATGTCGTAGCCGGTCTGTGGGGGGCTGATCGCATTCCCGCCGAGTTCGATGTCCCGGAAGCCGGGCTTGGCCGAACCCTTGGCCACCTGATACAGCAGCGGATTGAGATCACCGAGTGGGGCCATGCCACGGGAGGCGAGGAACTGATTGATCAGCGCGGCCAGGCCGGCCCAGATCGGCGCCGCCTGCGAGGTGCCGCCTCCGACGATCACCTCGCCGCGCAGGACGTGCTTCACTCCGGTGAACGGGTCGGCGACCGCGGACACATCGGGCACCATCCGGCGAGCGTGGTTCCCGGCACCGTCGCTCACCGTCTGCCAGCCCGGGCGCGGGAACAGCCGCGAGACAC
>CAMCWJ010000311.1 GCA_945882475.1 Bifidobacterium breve | reverse complement strand
CGACCACCCGGCGGTTCTCCGACTCGAACTCGGCACGCTCGGTCAGCGAGCCGGGCAGGAACTCCGTGGCACCCGAATCGATGATCGTGACGCGGCGCAGCATCTGCCGCACGATGACCTCGATGTGCTTGTCGTGGATCGACACACCCTGGGCCCGGTAGACCTCCTGCACCTCCTTGACGAGGTGGACCTGGACCTTGCGCGGGCCCTCGACACGAAGCACCTCGTGCGGGTCGGCGGAGCCCTCCATGAGCTGCTGGCCGACCTCGACGTGGTCGCCGTCGGTGAGCAGGCGCTCGGAGCCGTCCTCGTGCTTGAACACACGCAACCGCTGACGCTTGGAGAGCTTGTCGTACACGACCTCTTCGCTGCCGTCATCGGGAACGATGGTGATCTTGTAGAACTTCTCGGTCTCCTCCAGGCGGACCCGTCCGGCCACTTCGGCGATCGGGGCCTTGCCGCGCGGGATGCGAGCCTCGAACAACTCCTGCACCCGGGGCAGACCGCCGGTGATGTCCTCACCGACGCCACCCTGGTGGAAGGTGCGCATGGTCAGCTGGGTACCGGGCTCGCCGATGGACTGCGCCGCCACGATGCCGACCGCCTCGCCGATGTCGACGAGCTTGCCGGTGGCCATCGAGCGGCCGTAGCACATGGCGCAGACGCCGGCCGCGCTGGCGCAGGTCAGCACCGAACGCACCTTGACCGAGGTGATGCCGGCCTCCAGGACCGCGTCGATCGCCGGATCGCCCAGATCGTGTCCGCGCTCGACGATGACGTTGCCCTTGGCGTCGACCGCGTCGGACGCCAGCGTGCGGGCGTACGCCGAGGTCTCGACGTACGGGTCGCGGATCAGCGTGCCGTCGGCGGCCGGCTCGGCCAGGTCGACGAGGATGCCCCGCTCCGTGCCGCAGTCGTGCTCGCGGACGATCACGTCTTGCGAGACGTCGACCAGACGACGGGTCAGGTAACCCGAGTCCGCGGTGCGAAGTGCGGTGTCGGCCAGACCCTTTCGGGCCCCGTGGGTGTTGATGAAGTACTCCAGCACCGTCAGGCCCTCGCGGAACGAGGACTTGATCGGCCGCGGGATGAACTCGCCCTTGGGGTTGGTCACCAGGCCCTTCATGCCGGCCAGGGTGCGGGTCTGGGTGAAGTTGCCCGTCGCGCCGGACTCCACGATCGTGATGATCGGGTTGTCCTTGGGGTAGTGCGAACGCAGCGCCTCGCCGACCTCTTCGGTGGCCTTCTTCCACAGTTCGACCAGCGCGTCGTTGCGCTCCCGGCGGTTCAGGGCACCGCGCTGGTACTTCTTCTCGATGCCGTCGGCCTCGGCCTCGTGACGCTCGAGGATCTCGGCCTTCTCCGGCGGCACCAGCACGTCGGCCATCGAGACCGTGACACCCGAACGGGTGGCCCAGTGGAAGCCGGCGTCCTTGAGCTTGTCGACGGTCTGCGCGACCACGATCATCGGGTAGCGCTCGGCCAGGTCGTTGATGATCCGGGCCTGGACCTTCTTGTGCATCTGCTCGTTGATGAACGGATAGCCCAGTGGCAGAAGCTCATTGAAGAGCACCCGGCCCAGCGTGGTGTCAGCCATCCAGGGCTTGCCCGGACGCCAGCCATTCTCGCCGAACAGTTCGGTCTCGACCTCGTGGGGCGGCCGGATCTGAGTCAACCGGATCTTGATCTGGGCGCGCACGCTGAGCGAACCACGATCGAGCGCCATGATCGCCTCGGCCGGCGAGCTGTACACACCGGTCTCCGGGGTGTCCTTGGCGCCTGCGGTGTACTCGCCGATGTCACCCGGGATGTGGGTGGTCAGGAAGTACAGCCCGGTGACCATGTCCAGACGCGGCATGGCCAACGGCTTACCCGACGCCGGCGAGAGGATGTTGTTAGAAGACAGCATCAGGATGCGCGCCTCGGCCTGAGCCTCGGCGGACAGCGGCAGGTGCACCGCCATCTGGTCGCCGTCGAAGTCGGCGTTGAACGCCTCGCACACCAGCGGATGCAGCTGGATCGCCTTGCCTTCCACCAGCATCGGCTCGAAGGCCTGGATGCCGAGGCGGTGCAGCGTCGGCGCACGGTTCAGCAGCACCGGATGCTGGGAGATGACCTCTTCGAGGACGTCCCACACCTGCGGCCGCTGACGCTCCACCATCCGCTTGGCGCTCTTGATGTTCTGCGCGTGGTTGAGATCAACCAGACGCTTCATCACGAACGGCTTGAACAGCTCCAGAGCCATCAGCTTGGGCAGACCGCACTGATGCAGCTTGAGCTGCGGGCCGACCACGATGACCGAACGGCCCGAGTAGTCGACGCGCTTGCCGAGCAGGTTCTGCCGGAACCGGCCCTGCTTGCCCTTGAGCAGATCGCTCAGCGACTTCAGCGGACGGTTGCCCGGCCCGGTGACCGGGCGGCCGCGGCGGCCGTTGTCGAACAGCGCGTCCACGGACTCCTGCAGCATGCGCTTCTCGTTGTTGACGATGATCTCGGGCGCGCCGAGGTCGATCAGTCGCTTGAGCCGGTTGTTGCGGTTGATCACCCGGCGGTACAGGTCGTTGAGGTCGGACGTGGCGACGCGGCCACCGTCGAGCTGCACCATGGGCCGCAGCTCCGGCGGGATCACCGGCACCGCGTCGAGAACCATGCCCATCGGCGAATTGCGGTTCATCTGGAACGCCGCCACGACCTTCAGGCGCTTGAGCGCGCGCAGCTTCTTCTGACCCTTGCCGTTGCGGATGGTCTCGCGCAGCGACTCGGCCTCGGCGTCGATGTCGAAGTTCTCGATGAGCTTCTTGATGGACTCCGCGCCCATCGAGCCCTGGAAGTACTCGCCGTAGCGGTCGAAGATCTCCCGGTAGAGGTTCTCGTCGACGATCAGCTGCTTGGGGGCCAGCTTGGTGAAGGTGGTCCAGATCTCGTCGAGCCGGTCCAGCTCACGCTGGGCGCGGTCGCGCATCTGGCGCATCTCACGCTCGCCGGCGTCCTTGACCTTGCGCTTGACGTCGCTCTTGGCGCCCTCGGCCTCGAGCTCGGCCAGATCGGCCTCCAGCTTCTGGGCGCGGGCCTCCAGGTCGTTGTCGCGCTGGTTCTCGACCGCCTTCTTCTCGACGACCATCTCGGCCTCAAGGGTGGAGAGCTCGTTGTGACGCATCTCGGTGTCGACGGCGGTGATCACGTAGGCCGCGAAGTAGATGATCTTCTCGAGATCTTTCGGGGCCAGATCCAGCAGGTAGCCCAACCGCGACGGGACGCCCTTGAAGTACCAGATGTGGGTGACGGGTGCGGCCAGCTCGATGTGGCCCATCCGCTCACGGCGCACCTTGGCGCGGGTGACCTCGACGCCGCAGCGCTCGCAGATGATGCCCTTGAAGCGCACGCGCTTGTACTTGCCGCAGTAGCACTCCCAGTCACGAGTCGGTCCGAAGATCTTCTCGCAGAACAGGCCGTCCTTCTCGGGCTTGAGCGTGCGGAAACGATCAAACACCTTGTCGAGACGTTCGAGTTCG